>DATAYX010000421.1:0-5980 GCA_036272355.1 Acidimicrobiales bacterium | reverse complement strand
TCCATCGCCACGCGGTCCTCGGTCGGCTCGACGATCACCCGCAGCTTGCGCAGCGGCTCGAGCACCTCGATCCGGAACGGGCCGACCGAGATGTCAGCCCGGTCGCGCAGCGGTGCCGAAGATCGCACGATGTGCTGGGAGTCCCCGAGCCGCACGTCGATGAACGCGTCGACGACACCGAGGTTCGGGTACTGGCCCATGCCGAAGATGGCGAACCAGTCGTCGTCGCACGGGTGCATGTTGAAGTAGTAGCGGTCGTAGAAGTTGCGGTCACTGGTGGCGGGGTGCGCGATGAACTCCGACGCCTGGTGGAGCGGGTAGTCGTCTCCCGAGCTGAGCGACATGACGGGCGTGGTCAGCTGCAGGCGCAGCCGGCGCCGCAACCGCCGGCGACGGGCGCACCGCACATGCCACCCGAGGGCTCGGTGGCGCGGCCGGTGGTGGCGAAGACGGGAAGGAGGCGGCGCGCCCCGACGTGGCCGTCGGGGCAGGTGGCCGGCGCGTCGGCGGCGGCCATGGCGCGCCGCTCGTCGAAGACGACGTGACACGTCGAGCAGCGGTAGTCGTAGACGGGCATGCGGACCTCCGGCGAGGAGCCTAAGGCAACGCGGGGCGGGTGCGCCTACGGCTGGGCGAAGGCGTAGATCGGCGTGCCGTTGTAACTGCCCGAGTCCATCGGCAGGAACGGCCCGTTGAGCGCGACCGACAGGTAGCCGTCCCGGCCCGGGCCCGAGTCGCCGCCGACCGTCATGATGGCGTCGTCGGGCCAGACCTGCGTCACGATGCCCACGTGCACCGAGGTGAAGACGCTCTGCGGCCCGGTGCCGTACAGCACGGCGTCGCCCACGGCGGGCATGGCCGTGGGCGGCAGGATCGCGCCGTGCGCCGCGGACCAGCCGTAGATGTCGCCGGTGAAGGCGTAGCGGGGAATGCCGATGCCGGCCTGCTCCCAGGCCCAGGTGGCGAACAGGGCGCACCACTGCTCGCACGGGCCGTACGGGTTGCAGTACGCCCCCTGCGTGTCGGGATCCGGCTGGATCTGGCTCGCCACCGCCGCCGCGATGGTGGCCGACCCCGGGAACTCGGGCTCGGGCGTCGCGGTCGAGAAGCTGTACTGCCAGGCCTGCGGATCGAGCAGCCAGTAGCCGGTCCCGTGGTTGTTGCCGATGATGGCGGAGATCTGTGTCGCCGTCGGGTCGAGGCTGAGACCGCCGAAGGCCTGGGCGTCGCCGTAGGGCAGCACGACGCCGTTCTGGGTCGCGATGAGATAGCCCGCACCGTCGGGCGACGCCACCATGCCGATGGCGGGATCGGGCAGATTCGCGTTGCCTGCCGAGCCCTCGAAAAGGGCGTCGCCGTAGTTGAAGATGCCGCCGTCCGCTGCGACGAGCCAGTAGCCCCTGCCGTCGTGTGTCGTCGCCATGCCGACGATCGGTGAGTTGAGCCTGATGGCGCCGGTGCTGCCGTAGAACATCGCGTCCCCGTAGGAGAAGATGCCGCCGTCGGCGGCCACGAGCCAGTAGCCCTTGCCGTCGGGCGTCGCCGCCATGCCGACGATCGGCTGGTTGAGGTGCTGTCCGCCCATGGAGCCGTAGAACTGCGCGTCGCCGTAGGCGAAGACGCCGCCATCGAGCGCCCCCAGCCAGTACCCCTTGGCGTCGTGCGTGGTGGCCTCCGCGACGATCGGTCCCTGCAGGGGCAAAGCACCGGCGGAACCTTCGAACGTCGCGTCGCCGAACGCGAACACGCCTCCGTCCGCACTGGCGAGGATGTAGCCGTTGCCGTCAGGCGTGGCGGTGCCGGAGAACACGGGCGAGTTGAGCGGCTGCGGCATCGCGGGCGCGGTCGTGTCGACGCTGCCGAACCCGATCATCCCGCCGTCGTTGTAGACCGCACCGGCCGGCGGGGGCGCGAGGCCGCCGCCCCCGAGCGTCAGCAAAGCCGGTGCGACCAGTGCGGCGACCGCGACGATCGCCAACGAGACGGCCGAGCGCGCCCGTGGACGGCGCCCGTTCGCTGCTTTCGCCTGCCCTCCTGAACCCCTCTGGCGCACGACTCAAGAGTCTGCACGCTGCGTTGCGCGCGCGACCCGTACGTGGGGTTACGAAGTCGTTACGAATTGCCTGTTCAACGTGGGTTCACCGCGTCGGTCCCCGCCTGCGTACGCCAATGGGCGGTTCGACGGGACCCACGGCAGAATGGGTGCATGACCCCCGAATCCACGACGGACGCCCACCCTGACACCTTCGGCGCCCGGACCGACCTGTCCGTCGGCGACCGCACATACGAGATCTTCAACATCAAGGCCCCCTCCCTCGCCGAGCGCCACGACATCGACCGGCTGCCCTACTCCATCAAGGTCATCCTCGAGAACCTGTTGCGCCACGAGGACGGCCCCCACGTCTCCGCCGACGACATCGTCGCCGTCGCCGGGTGGGGTGCGAACCCAGAGGGCCACGGACAGGGCGCAGGCGACAGCGCCTACGAGATCGCGCTGACTCCCGAGCGTGTCCTGATGCAGGACTTCACCGGGGTGCCCGGCGTCGTCGACCTCGCCGCCATGCGCGACGCTCTGGCGCGGCTCGGCGGCAGCGCATCGAAGGTCAACCCGCTCGTGCCAGTCGAACTCGTCATCGACCACTCCGTCATCATCGAGCGCTCGGGGGACGCCGAGTCGTACGACCGCAACGTCACGATCGAGTACGAGCGCAACCTCGAGCGCTACCAGCTGTTGCGCTGGGCACAGGGCGCCTTCGACGGGTTTCGGGTCGTGCCACCCGGGATGGGCATCTGCCACCAGGTGAACCTCGAGTACCTGTCGCGTCTCGTGTTCGCAACCGACGACGGGCGCGCGTTCTGCGACACGCTCGTCGGCACCGACTCGCACACCACCATGGTCAACGGGCTCGGCGTGCTCGGCTGGGGCGTCGGCGGGATCGAGGCCGAGGCCGCCATGCTGGGCCAGCCCCTCTCAATGCTGCTCCCGCCGGTCGTCGGCCTGCGCATCTCCGGCGAGGTCAAGCCAGGCATCACCGCCACCGACGTCGTGCTGACGGTGACCGAGCTGCTGCGCGACCACGGCGTCGTCGGCGCGTTCGTCGAGTGCTACGGCCCCGGCGTGGCGGCCCTTCCCCTCGAGACGAGGGCGACCATCGGCAACATGAGCCCCGAATACGGGGCGACCTGCACGATGTTCCCGATCGACCAGGTCACGCTCGACTATCTGCGCTTCACCGGGCGCGAGGAGCACCACCTGGCCCTGGTCGAGGCCTACGCCAAGGCCCAAGGGCTTTGGCACGACCCCGCCGGGCCCGAACCGGTGTTCTCCGAGCACGTCAGCCTCGAACTCGGCGACGTGGAGCCTTCGCTCGCCGGCCCCAAGCGGCCCCAGGACCGCGTGCCCCTGTCGACCGCGCGGGACTCCTTCCGCGCCGCCATCGACCGCGCGCCAGTATCGGCGGACGGCGAGCCCGCTGCCGCGCCCCACCACCAGATGGCCGACGGCGACGTCGTGATCGCTGCGATCACCAGCTGCACCAATACATCGAACCCGCAGGTGCTCGTGGCCGCCGGCCTACTGGCGAAGAAGGCTGTGGCGCTCGGACTGCGCTCGAAGCCGTGGGTGAAGACCTCCCTCGCCCCCGGCTCCCGCGTGGTGGTCGACTATCTCGAGCGTGCGGGACTGATCGAGCCCCTCCAGGAGCTCGGCTTCTACCTGGTCGGCTTCGGCTGCACCACCTGCATCGGCAACTCGGGCCCGCTGCTCGATGGCGTCAGTGACGCCGTCAACGCCTCCGACCTCGCCGTCGCCGCGGTCCTCTCGGGCAACCGCAACTTCGAAGGGCGCATCCACCCGGACGTGCGCCTGAACTATCTCGGTTCGCCGCCGCTCGTCGTGGCGTACGCGCTCGCGGGCACGATGGACATCGACCTGGAGAACGAGCCCATCGGCCACGACACCGAGGGCACCCCGGTCATGCTCGCCAGCTTGTGGCCTTCGCTCGACGAAGTGAGCGAGACCATCCGCGAATCGCTCACCTCGGACATGTTCCGTTCCCGCTACAGCGCGGTGTTCGACGGAGACGACTACTGGCGCACGGTGCAGGTGGAGGCCGGTGAGACCTACTCATGGCAGGAAGCCTCCACCTACGTGAAAAACCCGCCGTTCTTCGAGACGATGACGATGACCCCGCTGCCGGTGACCGACATCACCGACGCGCGGGTCCTTGTAATGGTGGGCGACAGCGTCACGACGGACCACATCTCCCCCGCTGGCTCCATCGGACCCACGACGCCGGCAGCCCAGTACCTCGTTGACCACGGCGTCGAGCGGCGGGACTTCAACTCGTACGGCGCGCGGCGCGGCAACCACGAGGTCATGATGCGCGGGACGTTCGCCAACGTCCGGCTGCGCAACCAACTCGCGCCGGGCACCGAGGGCGGCGTGACCGTGCACCTGCCTGACGGGGAGCAAACCTCCATCTATGACGCCGCGATGCAGTATGCGAACGAGGGCGTGCCGTTGGTCGTGTTGGCCGGCCGCGAGTACGGCACGGGGAGCAGCCGTGACTGGGCGGCCAAGGGCACCGCGCTGCTCGGCGTGCGCGCGGTGATCGCGCAGAGCCTCGAGCGCATCCACCGCTCCAACCTCATCGGCATGGGCGTGGTACCGCTGCAGTTCTACAAGGGCGACTCGGTGGCGAGCCTGGGGCTCACGGGGCGGGAGCGTTTCAGCATCGCGGGCCTCGAGGTGCTCAACAAGGGCGATCTGCCCAAGGAGCTCTCGGTCACCGCTACGTCCGACGACGATTCGGTCACCGAATTCCGGGTCATCGTGCGCATCGACACGCCGATGGAGGCCGAGTACTACCGCCACGGCGGGATCCTCCAGTACGTGCTGCGCCAGATGGCGGGCTAGGGCTGCAGCTCGGAGCCCGCGGCGCTAGGCGTCCCGGTCAGTGCGAAATGGTCGACACCCAGCGCATGGTGGTCTGACCGGTGACGTGCGCAATGGCCGCCAGGGTGTCCGCGGCTGCGTTCTCGGGACGTTCAGTGCCTGCCGCCACGGTCAGGACCCCGAAGAGGGTGACCTGTTCGCCGTATCGGGACTTGGCATAGGACACCAAGGCGGTCCACTCCGCGACCTGGCTGGGGGTGTACATCTCGGGCATCGCCACGTTGGGCGAGTAACCGTTGGCGATCTGGAGGAGCTCGTCGTTGGTCCATATCCCGGGATCTGCCGAGCCGTAGTCCACCATCGGCGGGTAGCTTCCGCCAACTCGTTGCGCGTAGCCCTGCATCACGTACTTCGTGTTGTTGAACCCGGGATCGAATGCGGGCTCGGCGTCGTCCCCGGCCCAGACGTGCACCGTGTCGGTGAACCCATTCGATGACGCGACATGTGCCGACCAGGCATTGAGGTGCTCCACCATGTCTGCGAACTCCTGCCCCCACGTGATGTAGCTGCTGGGTTCATCAGGGCACCCGCACACGACGGATCCGCACGGCTGATTCACACCGCAGCTGTCGTTCGTCCCGACGACGACGTCGAGTTTCGTCTCGGCGGGCGCAGCGTTGTAATAGCTCGTGACATAGCTCTCGACTCCGGCCGTGATCGTCGCGAACGAGACGAACACGTGCGAGAAGTCGAGTGTGCCGTCGCTCGACCCGTTGGAGGCGGGCCGCCCGAAGTCCAAAATGGCCAGTCCCTGCATCCCGGATCCACCCGCCGTCTGTCCTTGGCGGGAAAGGGAGGCCGTGGAAACGCTGCTCTCGTAGTACGAGGTTGTCGGAGTTGCGACCGTGCTTGCAGATGCGCTGCCACCTGCCAGTGGGATGAGCAGACACGTCATCAGAACAAGGGCGATTGCCACCCTCTGCGGGGACCACACGGACGGATCGGCTGCGTATCGGCGGGTTGCGGTCACCGGGATGAAGATATCCGCGCCTGTTGCACGGTGTCTGAAATTTTTTTCGCATC
>DATAYX010000420.1:0-4161 GCA_036272355.1 Acidimicrobiales bacterium | reverse complement strand
GTCGCCAGGTCCCCGTGCTGCGCCGCCTCGAGCACCGAGCCGCCGTGCCCGGCGATGAGCCCCGTCACGGCCGCAACGATGCCGACCCGGTCGGGACAGTTGATGGTGAGGATGTAACGACGCACCGATGACCCCCTGTGCATTGGCCGCTCGCCCGTCGATTCTGGCCGCTCACGGGCCGGCGCGGGGCGCTTAGCCGAACAAACCCCCGCCGGAGCCCGCCTCGCGCACCCCGCACATGTCCACGAAGAGGCGGTGCACGCGCCGATCGCTCGTCAGCTCGGGATGGAAGGAGCACGCCAGCACGGCGCCATCTCGCACCAGGACCGGCACCCCGTCCAATTCGGCCAGCACCTCGACGTCGGCGCCGACGGACACGACGAGGGGGGCACGGATGAAGACCGTCGGGAGCGGCGGTCCCTCTCCCGATCCCAGCGCCAGGTCCGCTTCGAAGGACTGGCGCTGTCGCCCGTAGCCGTTGCGGCGCACCACCACATCGAGCGCGGCGAACATCCGCTGGTCGGGACGGCCGTCGAGCACCTCCCGCGCCAGCAGGATGAGGCCCGCACACGTACCGAACACGGGGAGCTCCCCCACCCCCAACCGCTCGGCGATCGGGTCGAACAGCCCGGTCGACTCCAGGAGCATCGACAGCGTCGTCGACTCGCCGCCGGGGAGGATGAGCCCGTCGAGCCCCGCCAGCTCATCGGGTCGTTTGACCAGCCGCGGGCATGCCCCCACCTCGTGCAACGCGGCGGCGTGCTCGCGCACGTCGCCCTGAAGGTCGAGCACGCCGATCAGCGGGCCCGAGCCCGCCGGTCCGGATGCGCCCGCCGGCGCCAGCT
The DNA here is from genome assembly GCA_036272355.1 of Acidimicrobiales bacterium. Lineage (GTDB taxonomy): Bacteria > Actinomycetota > Acidimicrobiia > Acidimicrobiales > RAAP-2 > Bog-473. The sequence goes on along the minus strand of DATAYX010000420.1, from coordinate 3,316 downwards.
CCGCTACCACCCCCGGTCCGCGAGATGCTCGCCGTACTGCGACGCTTCCAACCCGCGCATCGCCTCGCCGAGCCCCCGCGACACCTTGGCCACGTGCTCGGGGTCCGCAAAGTGAGCCGTCGCCTCGACGACGGCCGACGCCATCCGCGCCGGATCCGACGACTTGAAGATCCCCGAGCCCACGAACACCGCCTCGGCGCCCAGCTGCATGACGAGCGCGGCGTCGGCGGGGGTGGCGATACCGCCGGCGCAGAACAGCGGCACGGGCAACCGTCCCGCCTCGGCGATCTCCTGCACGAGACCGATCGGCGCACTCAGCGACTTCGCCCACCCGTACAGTTCGGCCGAGTCGGCCTGCCCGATGGCGCGCAGGTCACCGAGGATGGACCGCAGGTGGCGCACCGCCTCGACGATGTTCCCCGTGCCGGCCTCGCCCTTGGAGCGGATCATCGCCGCGCCCTCGGAAATGCGCCGCAAGGCCTCGCCCAGATTGGTCGCCCCGCACACGAAGGGCACCGTGAAGGGCCACTTGTCGATGTGGTGCGCCTCGTCGGCCGGCGTCAACACCTCGGACTCGTCGATGAAGTCGACGCCGAGGGACTGCAGCACCTGGGCCTCGGCGAAGTGCCCGATGCGGGCCTTGGCCATCACGGGGATCGTGACCGCGTCGATGATGCCCTCGATCAGCAGCGGGTCGCTCATGCGGGCCACGCCCCCGTCCCGCCGGATGTCGGCGGGGACCCGCTCGAGCGCCATGACCGATACGGCGCCGGCGTCCTCGGCGATCTTGGCCTGCTCGGCGTTGACCACGTCCATGATGACGCCGCCCCGCAGCATGTCCGCCAGCCCACGCTTGACGGTGAAGGTCCCGGTGGTCTCGGCGCTCATGACACCCAGTTTACGAGGGCCGACCGGCCCTTCTCACCACTCGCTCAGCGCGGTGGCCCGCACCCATGTGGCGTCGAGGTCGCCTGGGTACACGGGGTCTTCACGGTGGCCGACGGCGGGGTCGATCCAGACCCACCGGGTCGCTCCGAAGCGGGTGGGGGATGCGAAGAGGGATCCCTCGGCCGGTGGCGGCGAGTCCATCATCGAGCAGAGGGCCCCGAGGAGACCGCTCGGGTAGCGCACGACCGAGGCGCCGACGACGTCGGCTCGATATTCGCGGTTCTCACCCACGCACCGCCGCAGGGTCTTTTCGCCACCCCAGAGCGTGGCCAGCGTGACGCCCACGCAGGAGACCCCGTTGTCGCCCCGCTTCACGTGCGCGAGCTCGTGGGCGATCACGCCCTCGAGCTCCACGAGGTGCAACGTGCGCAACAGGCCCGACGTCACCACGAGGTCGGACCGGCGGGCATCCCGTCCGAGGGCACAGGCATTGAGGACGGAGTCGTCGAGGACGTGGAGGGTCGGCATGGCGAGACCGAAGGTCGCGCAGAGCCCTTCCGTGATGTTGAACAGGCGCGGGTCGTCGTCCTCGTCGGCGACCCGGGCTCCGATACGGCGCAGCGCCAAGCGCGGACTCAAGCGCCACATGCCGTACATGCAGCCGGCGGCGGACACCACCAGGGCCACGACGCCGGCGACGATGTTCACGGACACCGTCAGCAACGCGAACATGAGCAAGGCGGGAACCGCCGCGGGATACGCGCACAGCCGAAGCGCGCGCCGCCGGTTCGCCGCAACCTCTTCGGGGTACACCTTCGGCGCGCCCAGCGTGTGCTGGGTGTCGAGGGGCTCGGGGGGCGCCGGCGGCGCGAGTGCGACCGCGGTCCTCGGTTGCCCCTGTCCGTCGCGCGGCCGTTGGCCGCCACCCGACCGTCCGCGATTGCGGTTCCGGTTGCCGCCGCTCCCGCTGCGCTGGCCGCCGCCTCCCCCGCCGCTCCGACCGCCACCGGAACGTTGGCCGCCGCCCTGGCCCTGGCCCTTCTTCTGCTGCTGTGCTCCCTGCGGAGCCTTCCCGCCGCCGCTCCCCGCAGATGCGCCCGAGGGACGGCTCCGATTGCGGTTCCGGTTGCGATTGCGGTTCCGGTTGCGGTTCGCACCACCGCCACCGCCGCCACCCGAACCGCCGGAACCCGACCCACCGGAACCGGCGGTACCGCCTCCGCCCTTCGGTGTGTTGCGCCCAGCGTCGCTCTCGTCGGCCATGGAGGGGCCAGCCTACGGCACCGTCCGTGCGGTGCCGGGCCCGCTCAGAAGCAATCGGCCACCCGCAGCGCCATACTGGCGCTATGGACACGCTGCGGCACTCCGGGTCAATCGTCATCAACCGCTCGCCCGAGGAGGTCTACGCCCTCGTCTCGGACGTGACGAAGACGGGCCAGTGGAGCCCGGTCTGCAAGGCGTGCTGGTGGGACGAAGGTGACGGACCGCGGGTCGGGGCGATGTTCACCGGTCGCAACGAGATGGGCGAGCGGACCTGGGAGACGCGTTCGAAGGTGCTCGCGGCCGACCCTGGCAAGGAGTTCGCCTGGGCCGTCGCCGAGCCGCCCACCGGCGCCCGTTGGGGCTACACCCTCGAGGCGGTCGACGGCGGGACCGAGCTGACCGAGACGTGGGAACTCGCCCCCGATGGTCAGGCGTTCTTCGAGCAGCGGTTCCCCGGCGAGGGTGCCGTGCAGGTCCAGACACGGGCCGACACGGCGGAAAAGGGCATCGGGCAGACGCTGGCCGCCATCAAGAAGGCGGCCGAGGGCTAAGCGCACTTCCCTCTGGGTACCGGCACTCTCTGTAGCAACGCCTCACGACACATTGCGAGCACCAGGCCACGGGACCGCACCGGTGCGGCAACCATGGTTTGTGCACTCTCGGTTAGCGTGAAGCGGGCCGTCGTGAGGCGGGCCTGAACCTGGACGAGTGAGGGGGACCAGTGTTCGTCATCTTCGGCTTCCAACGGAAGCCGCATCGCCTGGCGACGATCTGTGCCATCTGTGCCGGCTGCCATGACCGGGGCACGCAAGAACTCACCAGCGTGCGCACGCGCCTTCGGCTCTTCTTCGTGCCGGCCGTGCCGCTCCCGACGACCTACCGCACAACGTGTGCAGCGTGCGGCACGTCGACCGCCGTGTCGGCCGAGAAGGCGGACCAGCTCTTGTCCAGCGCGCCACGCGTGGACCAGCCCCGGGTGATCGCGGCTTAAGCGCGTCGTTCTCGGTACGAGGCGATGGCGCGATCGTACACGGCGACGTAGCGCTCGGCCAAGGACTCCATCGACCAGTTGCGCGCGTGCTCGACCGCGCCCTTGCGCGCGTCGGGTGCAGACGATCCGCTCCCTTCGACGGCGTCGGCGAGCGCGACGCCCAGTGCACGCGAG
>DATAYX010000419.1:0-9160 GCA_036272355.1 Acidimicrobiales bacterium | reverse complement strand
CACCGTGGGCCTCCACCCGCACGAAGCCAGCGAGGGCGCCGACGAAGTGGCGGCACTGCTGGCACGCGCCTTGGGCGAGGACGATGGTGCGGTCGTCGCCGTGGGGGAGTGCGGCCTCGACTACTACTACGAGCATTCACCACAGTCCGCGCAGCGAGCAGCGTTCGCCGCGCAGGTCGCGCTGGCGCACGCGCACGACCTCGCGTTGGTCATTCACGCGCGCGACGCGTGGGACGACCTGTTCGACGTGCTTGACGCGGAGGGCGTGCCCGAGCGTACGGTGCTGCACTGCTTCACCGGCGGTCCGACCGAGGTCGACCGTTGCCTGCGCGCCGGCATGTACGTGTCGTTCAGCGGGATCGTCACGTTCAAGAACGCGGCGGATGTTCGGGCCGCGGCCGCGCGGTGCCCGCTCGACCGTCTCTTGGTCGAAACCGACAGCCCGTTCCTCGCGCCGGTGCCGCACCGCGGCCGTACGAACGAGCCTTCGTACCTTCCGCTGGTCGGCGAGGCCATCGCGGCAGTCAAAGGATGCAGCGCCGACGAAGTACGAGAGCGCACTGCTTTGTCCACAGCCATGGTGTTTTCCACAGAGCGCTAATTCTCCTGTTTCTGTGCAAAATACGAGAACCTTCTGACCAGGAACTTTTGGCTTGAATTCAGCAAAAAAACGCCCTTGAGCTGGGCATTAACGGGAATATCACGCGCCGTACCGACTGTGACCTGCGGAAATAAAGCCGCGAATCTTTCTTCGAGTTTTCCGGTTTGCACAGCCCGCAAATGGTTATCTAACTTCTTCGAAACCCCTCGCCACCCGTGTGTCGGCGCGGGTGCACTGTGTCCCCGGAGAAGGGTGGAGCCCTGCGGAACCAGAGCACTGGGGGGAGGCGCCTCGGCGTTGCCGCAGTCATTTGCGGTGCGCTCTTCGGCGCGCCTCTCCTCTTGTTACACAGCAATGTGGCCACTGCGTCGCGGTCTGAAGCCGCGGCGCATGTCGACCGCGGCGCGCAAAGGGCGGCGGTGTATCCGTCGTCGCACCTCGACAAAGTGAAGCTGCCGTCGCACCTGGTCGCCTACCACACGCCCGGGTCGACGACGACCACGACCGCGCCGCCGACCACGACGACGACCGTGCCGCCGACCACGACGACGCTGCCGCCGACCACGACGACAACCACGCGGCCGGCGCCGAGGAACAGCGAGGTCGGCGACGCCACGTGGTACGCGGCGGCGCCCGCCGGTTACTGCGCGAGCCCCACGCTGCCGTTCGGGACGGTGCTGACCGTGGTCAACAACGCAACGGGCGCCACGACGGTCTGCACCGTCGACGACCGCGAGGCGGCGGGGTATCCCCGGGTGGTCGACCTCTCGCCCGAGGGCTTCGACCAGATCGCCAGCACGAGCCAGGGAGTAGTGCAAGTCACAATCTCCTGGTGACCCATTCCGGCGCCGACATCGCCCAGTTGCTGTCGGCGCACGGGCTGCGGCCGAGCAGGGCCTTGGGCCAGAACTTCGTCGCAGATCCCAACACGGTGCGCCGGATCGCCCGCCTGGCCGGCCTCGAGGCCGGTGACCAGGTGCTCGAGATCGGCGCCGGCCTGGGCTCGCTTACTCTCGCTCTGGCCGAAACCGGCGCCCGGGTGGTGGCTGTGGAGACCGACCGCCACATCGTCCCGGTGCTCCGCTCGGTGGTCGAGCCCGCCGGGGTGGAGGTGGTGGAGGGCGACGCCCTCAGCCTCGACCTGGCGGCGCTGCTGGCGCAGCACGGCGCCGGTGCGTGGAGCCTGGTGGCGAACCTGCCCTACAACGTGGCCACGCCACTCGTCATGCGCACGCTGACCGAGGTGCCGGTGGTGACCATGTTGCTCGTCATGGTCCAGCGCGAGGTGGGGGAGCGCATCGCTGCAACGGTGGGCGACGACGGCTACGGCTCCGTCTCGGTGCGGGTCGCGTACTTTGCGCGGGCCGAAGTGGTCGGGCGCGTGCCGGCCTCGGTGTTCATCCCGCGGCCACGCGTCGAGTCGGTTCTGGTGCGGCTCGTGCGGCGCCACGAACCCGCGGTCAGTCCCGACGTGGTCTCCTACGAGCGCCTCGATGCCGTCGTGCGTGCCGGCTTCGGCCATCGCCGCAAGATGCTGCGCCGAGCGCTGGCCGGTGTGGTGCAGCCCGAGGCCTTCGCCCGTGCCGGCGTGCGGCCCGAGGCCAGGGCAGAGGAGCTCGACATCGACGCGTGGGGGAGACTGGCGGCGTCGTGAAGCTCTGCGCCCCGGCCAAGCTCACCGTGTCGCTGCGGATCACCGGGGTCCGCGCCGACGGCTACCACGAGCTCGACGCCGAGATGGTCACGCTCAGCCTGGCCGACGAGCTCGTCCTCGACGAGGGCGGGAGGGGACTGACCGTCGAGGGCGACGGAGGGACGCGCGTCGGTGCGCTGGAGCGGACGGAGGACAACCTGGTCTCCAAGGCGCTGGCCGCGTGCGGGCGCCGTGCCGCGGTCCGGCTGGTCAAGCGCATCCCGCTCGGGGCCGGCCTCGGCGGCGGCTCCGCCGACGCGGCTGCGATCCTGCGGTGGGCGGGCGCCACCGATCCGGCCCTGGCGGCCGGCCTCGGCGCCGATGTCCCCTTCTGCGTGGTCGGCGGCCGGGCCCAGGTGCGCGGGGTGGGCGAGGACGTCACACCGCTCGAGTTCGAGCGCCGCAACTACCTCTTGGTGCTCCCGCCCTTCGGTGTCGACACCGGGGCCGTCTACCGGGCTTGGGACGACGAGCCGGGCCACGACGGCCCGAACGAGCTGGCGGCGGCCGCCGTGGCGGAAGAGCCGCGGTTGGCGCTCTGGCGCGACGCCCTCGGGGACCTGGTCGGCAGCGAGCCCCGCCTGGCGGGCAGCGGATCGACCTGGTTCGCCGAGGGGGGCCCGGCCGACGCCGGCACCCCGGACCTGCCGGTGCTGCGGGTAGCTGGGGAGACGGGCCGCCTGGTGCGCGTGCGCACCGTTCCGGCGGGATGGGAAGGGGACTGACGGATCGGGGAGAAGGGCCGCCGGGCTACTTGCCGGCCCGGCGCTGCCAGCGGGTCGCCTTCAGCATCTTCTTGTGCTTCTTCTTGCGCATCCGCTTGCGGCGCTTTTTGATCAGTGATCCCATTTCGTGCGGCAGGCTAGCGGTCCCGGTGCTCGACTGCCAGGTCGCGCGGCAACCGGGGACGCCGGAGGAGGCCGCTCATGGGGTTCGAGATCGTCGCGCTGGACCACGTGCAGCTGGCCATGCCCCCGGGCCTCGAAGAGCAGGCAGCGGCGTTCTACTGCGGCGTGCTGGGACTGGAGCAGGTGCCCAAGCCCGCTCCCCTGGCCGCCCGCGGCGGTTGCTGGTTCCGGCACGGCAACGTGGCGGTGCACCTGGGGGTCGAGCAGGAATTCCGGCCGGCCCGGAAGGCGCACCCGGCGTTCGTGGTGGACGACCTGGCGGCGTTGCAGGCCGCGTGCGAGGAGGCCGGCATCGAGGTGCGGCCGAATCCCGACGGCGAACCGGGCCGGGGCGCCTACGTGGACGACCCCTTCGGCAACCGCATCGAGCTCCTGGCGGCCGACTGAGCGGACCTCTGAGAGAGGAGGCGCCGGCGGGGACGGTGCGGACCCGCCCCCGCCGGCTTAACCGATCGCAGAGTGGCGGAAAAACTCAGCGATCGGTGGGTACTGCCAGTGTGCGGCTGCCAGCTTGGGCTCGGATTGGGATCGCATAAGAAGGAGCGAAGATTCCAGAGGCGCCCATTCAGGGATGCCCGTTGCCTCAGGGGTTGCCCTCCTCAGGCGCGGACACAGTGGGGAGGAACAGCGACATGCGGGCGCCGCCGCCCGGGTCGTTCTCGGCGAGAACGGTTCCGCCCTCCGCCTTGGCCACCTGGGCCACGATCGCCAAGCCGAGACCCGAGCCGGGGAGCCCGCGCGCCTCGGGCGAACGGTAGAAGCGGTCGAAGATGTGGGGCAGGTCGGCTTCTGCGATGCCCGGGCCGCGATCGCGCACGACGACAGTGCCCTCCCGGCATTCGACGGACACGGCCTGACCGGCGGGGCTCCACTTGCGCGCGTTGTCGAGCAGGTTGCCGACGGCTCGCCCCAGGCGGTCGGCGTGGCCCTCGACCCAACACGGCTCGGCCGTCAGGTCGAACGTGACCTCCTCGGCGCGGCCGTGGGTGCTCTGGACGTGCACGGCTTCCTGCACGAGCAGGTCGAGCCGCAGCGGCTCGCGGGGCGCCGGCTGTTGATCGCCGCGGGCGAGCTCGGCGAGGTCGCCGACGAGGTCAGTGAGCTCCTGCAACTGGACGAGGACATCGTCGACGAGCACGGAGCGGTCCTCGGGGCTCAGTTCCTCGATGCGGCGGATCACCTCGAGGTTCGTTCGCACGCTCGTGAGAGGGGTGCGCAGCTCGTGCGACGCGTCGAGCACCAGCTGGCTCTGGGCGCGGCGCGAGGACTCGAGGGCTTCGAGGAGGCGGTTGAAGGCGCGGCGCAGGCGACCGATTTCGTCGGGCCCGCCCGGGGAGAGGCGGCGCGAGACGTCAATTGTGTCCGCCACGTCCTCCACGCTGTCGGTGAGCGAGTCCAAGGGGACGAGGGCGGTGCGCGCCACCACCCAGCCGAGCACGACCGCGAGCAGGACACCGATCAGGGCCACAGCACCGAGCAGGAGCGCCAGGGTCTTGAGCTCGGAGCTGGGGTTGAAGAGGGTGGCGATCTGGAGGGCACCACCGTGGTCCAGGACGCCGCCGTTGACGACCGTGTTGGCGGGCAGGTGTTCGACCAGTTCGCGCATCTGGTTGCCGTCGACGTTGACAGTGCTGAAGAACGTGGGCGCGAGATTGACCGCGACGAGACGCACCTGTCCGGTGACGGGGAGGCCGCCGCCGGAGATCACGCTGCCGCTGGAGTCGATCACCTGGCCCAGAGTGGCGGTCGTCGACGGGGCGATCTCCTGTCCGGCCACGATCTTCTGGGCTGCGGTGGTGAGCGAGTTGTCAGCCGTCTGCAGCAGGGTGTTGCGTGCGACGAGGAAGGCCGCACTCGACGCCGCGAGCACCGCGACGACTACCGCGGCGGTGGTGGCGAGCACCAGGCGGGTGCGGAAGGTCATGTCTCCCGCAACACGTAGCCGACCCCCCGCACGGTCTGGATGCAGCGGGCTTCGCCGCCCTCCTCGAGCTTGCGACGGAGGTATCCGACGTAGACGGCAAGGGAGTTGGTCCCCGAGTCGAAGTCGAAGCCCCACACGCGGTTGAGCAGGACGTCGCGCGTGAGGACCTGGCGCGGGTGGCGGAGGAACATCTCGAGGAGGTCGAACTCGATACGCGTGAGCGTGAACGCCCGCCCGCCCCGCTGCCCCTCGCGCGTCGACAGGTCCAGGCTCAGGTCGCCGACGCGCAACAGGCCTCCCTCGCCCTCGAAGCGTCGTCGAAGCAAGGCGCGCAAGCGTGCGAGGAGCTCGGCCAGCGCGAACGGCTTGACGAGGTAGTCGTCGGCGCCGGCATCGAGACCCTGGACCCGGTCGTCCACCGCGTCGCGGGCGGTGAGTATCAAGACCGGTGTGTCGTCGCCGGCGGCCCGCATCCGCCTGCACACGGTGAGGCCGTCGAGGTCGGGCAGCCCCAGGTCGAGAATGAGCGCGTCGGGTGACGCCTGGGCAAGCGCCTCGAGCGCCTCGCCGCCCGAGGGCACGGTCGTTACCTCGTAGCCCTCGAGGCGCAGCGCGCGATCGATCGACCGGAGGACGGCGAGGTCGTCGTCCACCACCAGGATGCGCACGAGTTCGAGGTTACGCCGCCGCCCCTGCATTCAAGAGCCGCGTGCGTGCGCCCTCCGCTGTCGCGGCGTGCCTAACCTCTAGCGGGCGGATTCCCACTCCGGGGTAGTTCAATCGGCAGAACGTCGGCCTTTGGAGCCGGATGTTGGAGGTTCGAGCCCTCCCCCCGGAACTGGCTCCTGGACACTCCGAACGGCCTCGCGCCACGGCGAGCGCTCCGGTCCGACCGGCAGCCTCAGTGGCCGGCGGTCCGGTCCCGCTCGGCCAGGAGGGCCAGGTAATCGTTGTACGCGGCGAGCTCGGCCTCCGCCTGCGCCGACTTCGCATCGGTAGGGTCAGCTTGCGGCTGGGTTGCGCGATCCACGTGCCCGTTCTCCGACGTCCCTGCATCGGCCGGCTCGGGCTCCTCGTGCACGAAGCGCCACCACATGTAGATCGCGTAGGCAGCGAAGAGCGGCCACTCGAAGACATACGCCCAACTGAGGCTGTTGCCACTCAAGGCCCGGTTGATCTGCCACACGCACAGCGCCAGGCACGCCGGCACGACGACGAGGATGACCGCATGCAGTTTGAGGGCGCGCGGTGAGAGCCACACCCGCCTGTCCATCACCCCTCCGCGTAGAAGAAGTCGGACAGGATCGCGGCCAGCTCGAGCGGACGGTCGCCCTGGATGCTGTGCCCGGCACCTTCGACGCCCACCACACGGGCCTCCGGCTGCCGGCGAAGCAGCTCATCGACGTCCTCGTCGCCCACCACAGACCAGGCGAGGCCGCGGACCAGCAGGATGGGCACGGTCAGTGCCGAGACCGCCCCCCACCAGTTGCCGAACTCGGGATGGACGGCCTCGGAGGGTTCGGCGCGGAAGCGCGCGTAGCGCCAAACCCAGCTGCCGTCCTCCCGCTGCACGGCGTTGTGGAGGATGCCCCGCCGCAACGAGGACTCGCTGCGGCCGGGGTTGTGCTCGATCGTCCTGGCCAACAGTTCGTCGAAGCTGGCGAAGCTCGGCGGCCCGTTGACGAAGTTCGTGACAGGTGCTGCCTTCTCCGCCGTCACGCCCGGCGTGATGTCGACCAGCGCGAGGGCCCGCACGAGCTCAGGGGCTTCTGCGGCGAGCGCAATGGATGACACCCCTCCGAGCGACATCCCGACCACTCCGCGCGCATCGGGCGCGAGCTTGCGCACCACGACGGCGAGGTCGCGGCCGTTGGTCCCGGCCGACACCGGGCCGTCCGGTCCTCCGTCGGAGTGGCCGTGCCCAGGCAGGTCGACCGCGAGCAGAGGACGCCCCAGTGCGAGGGCCACGGTGTCCCAGGTGTGCGCGTTCTGCGCGCCCCCGTGGACGAACACCAGCTCGGGGCTCCCGCTGTCGCCGCCCCACACGAGGCTCGACACCCGACGCCCGGGTGAGACCTCGACGTCGACGCGCCGCACGTCTGGTGGCCCGTCGTAGGGGAGGTCGTATTCGGCCGCGTTCTCGTGGAACAGGCCGAATTCGTCGTACGGGAGCAGTTCCGGCACCCCAGCAGTGTCCCATACGCACGCCCGGCGCCCAGGCGGGCTAAGAATGCGGCGATGCCCGAGCGCCGCCGCCTTTCCGCCGTTGTCCTCGCGGCGGGCGAGGGCACGCGCATGCGGTCCGAGCGTCCCAAACCGCTGCACCTGTTGTGCGGGCGGCCGATGATCCTCCACGTGCTCGACGCCATGGCCGAGATCGACGTCCGCCGGGTCGTTGTCGTCGTGGGACACCGCGGCGAGTGGGTCACCAAGACGCTGGTGCAGCACGCACCACCCGCCATGGAGATCGAGTTCGTCGAGCAGGTCAAGCGATCCGGTACCGGCGACGCGTTGGCGGTCGGGCTGACCGGGCTGCCCGACGACGACGACGAGCTCGAGGACGTGGTCGTGCTCCCCGGGGACACCCCGCTGCTGCGGCCGCAGACGCTGGCGACGCTCGTCCGTGCGCACCGGGCCGAGGACGCGGGAGCCACGCTGTTGACCGCCGTGGTCGAGAATCCGACCGGATACGGCCGGGTTGTCCACGGCAAGGACGGGGACGTCGCCAGGGTCGTGGAGGAGGCCGACGCCACCGACGACGAGCGGGTGATCGACGAGGTCAACACCTCGATCTACTGCTTCCGCCGCAGCATCTTGGCGCCGACGTTGCGCCGGCTCAGCCCGGCGAACGAGCAAGGCGAGTACTACTTGACCGATGCCGTCGCCGTACTGCACAGCGCCGGCTATGCGGTGCGCTCGCTCGTCCTGCCCGACTCCATGGAGGCGGCCGGGGTCAACGACCGGGCCCAGCTGGCGGTGGCGGAGGCCGAGCTGCGCGACCGCATCAACGAGCGCTGGATGCGACGCGGCGTCACCATGTGGGACCCCGAGCGCACCTACGTCGATGCCGAGGCGCAGCTCGAGGCGGACGTCTCTCTCTTGCCTGGCGTGATTCTGCGCGGCGCGTGCCGCATCGGGGCGGGATCCGAGATCGGGCCCAACAGTGTGCTTACTGACACGACGGTGGGCCAGGGCGCCGTCGTCGAGGCCAGCACTTGCACCCGCGCCACCGTCGGCGACGAGGCCCGTGTCGGCCCCTATAGCGTGCTCGAGCCTGGGGCCGAAGTCAGCGCGGGGGCTGTCGTCGGTCCACACTCGGTGCTCGCAGGCCCAGGGGGCTAAGTCCCGACTGCCGACCCGGCGGCCCGCAGGGCGATAGCGTTGCCCCGTGGAGCTGATCCCCCGTCGTCGCCTAGAGCTCGTTTCCGGCCGCGCTCATCCCAGCCTGGCCCAGGACATCGCGGGCCACCTGGGCGTCGAGCTCGGCCTGGCCAACCTGCGTGAGTTCGCAAACGGCGAGATCTACTGCAAGTACGACATCTCCATTCGCGGCTGCGACGTTTTCATCATCCAGACGCACGCCAGTCCGGTGAACGACTCGCTGATGGAGCAGCTGATCATGATCGACGCGGCCAAGCGCGCGTCGGCGAAGCGCATCACCGCGGTCTGCCCCTACTACGGCTATTCGCGCCAGGACCGCAAGTCGACCGGTCGTGAGCCCATCACGGCGAAGCTCGTTGCCGACATGCTCTCGGCTGCCGGAGCCGACCGCGTGGTCTCGGTCGACCTCCACTCGGGGCAGATCCAGGGCTTCTTCGACGTGCCCTTCGACCACTTGGTCGCGGCCCCGGTGATGGAGGCCTACATGCGGGAGCACTTCGGCGACGAGGTGGTCGTAGTCGCGCCTGACGCCGGCCGGGTGAAGGTGGCGGAACGCTACAGCCAGCACCTGGGGTGCGACCTGGCCCTGATCCACAAGACGCGCCCAAGGGGTACCTACAACGAGGTACAAGCCCGCCACGTGATCGGTGAGG
>DATAYX010000418.1:0-2369 GCA_036272355.1 Acidimicrobiales bacterium | reverse complement strand
AGCTCGGCGACGCGCTGGCGGCCGACGCGGCCGGCAACGGCGCGCCGGTCGTCACGATGTCGGACAACTACAACAAGAACGGGTCGCCCAACGGCAGCGACGCCGCGGTGGCCATCGACTGTCTCGACCACCCCGTCTCGCACGACATCGCCACGTACGGCTCCCTGGCGGAACAGTCCAAACCGTCGGCGCCCGTGTTCGGACCGTTGCTCGCCTGGGGCGAGGCGTCGTGCGCGGTGTGGCCCGCGCCGGCGACGCGCCCGGTCGGTCCGGTCGCCGCGGACGGCGCACCGCCCATCCTCGTGATCGGGACGACCGCCGACCCGGCCACGCCGTACCAGTGGGCCGTCAACGTGGCCCACGAGCTGCAGCACGGCGTCCTCTTGACCCGCGACGGCGTCGACCACGTGGCGTACTTCTACAGCCCCTGCGTCAGGAACGACGTACAGACATATTTCGTCAGCGGCGTCACGCCGCCGCCGGGCACGACCTGCTCGTCGTGATCGGGATCAGCTGCTGGTGAACCGGTAGCTCCCGCTGCCGACCGCGAGGACGGCGACGCCGCCGGCGGCCGAGGAGACCGACACGCCGGGCGCCTTGCCCACCGCGACGCCGCCTTCACGTACCCGCGACGCCGACGACGCCGGCAGGTGGACGAGCGCCGTGAGGTTCGCCGGCACCGTCAGATCGAGCGCCATGGCCCGCCCGTTCCGTTGCCACGCCACGACCACGGTCCCTGCGACCGTCGGCACGGTGCCCGAGGCACGAGGCAGCCCACGGACGGGAGGCGCCACGGTGAGGCCCAACGTCCCGTCCGGATTCGGGGCCCCGAACGAGACGCCGAGCAACGTTTCCTGCATCGCGACGAGGGCGGACGAACCCCAGCCGTGCGACATGGAGTCGCCGATCAGGTCGCTCGGCGACCAGACCTCCCACGTGAAGGTCCCACCGGCGGCCACGATGTGGGCCCAGCCGGGACGGGTCGCATCGGTCAGCGTCCGCACCACTGCATCGGGCAGGCCGGCCGCCGTCAACCCCCGGAGCAGCTCGAGGCCGTGGTTCGGCCCGACGTGGACCCCGAGTCCGGCGACGTAGGCGCCGACCCGCGCGCGGTCGGCGGCAGGCACGACGCCGTAGGCGAGGGCGAGGGCGTTCGCTTCCTGGGAGGCGGAGCCGCTCTGGCCGCCGCCGGGCAGGATGCCGTCGACGTACACGCCGTCGGCACGCCGCAGGGCGGCGTTCACCGCGGCTGTCAGCTCGGCCGCCCGGCCCTGCCAGAGCGCGGTCCCCCCCGCATCGCCGGCCACCGAAGCCAACTGCGACACCCGGTCGAACGCGTTGACCGCGAGCACGTTGCTCGCCGTGTCCGCAGCGACCGACAGGTCGTAGCCGTAGACGGGGTCGCCGTTGCTCTGGTCGGCCAGGCCGTAGAGAAGGCCGTTGCCGGCCTGGCGTGCCGACCAGAGCCAGGACGCGACCTTGCTCACCGACGCATACAAGAGGATCGCCGTGGACCGGTCGCCGGTAGAGGCGTAGTAGCGCCACAGCCATTCCGGATAGCGGGCCGTGAACGTGCCGAAGGACCTCGCCCCGTCGTCGTTCGGGTACACGCCGTTGACGCGGCCGTCGGGCCAATAGCGCTGCTGCCCGCGCAGGACGTCGCGCAGACCTTGCCACGAGAGGTTCTGATCGCCGTAGGCGCGCATCACGCCTTCTGACTCGTTCGAGGCGTCCCAGACGAACTGGCCCTTCTCCCGCGTCGGCGTGTCGACGAATTGCTCCTGGCTGCAGTACAGGCACGAGTGCGCGTTGAGCTTCCACACGGCGTCGAGCATGCGGTTCCCCGACGAGAAGGTGGCCATCGGCACGCCGGGCATCGCCGCATGGCGGGCGATCGCGACAAGCTGCCCGTCGCCCAGGGCCTGGCGGGGGTTGTCGACCTGGAGGTAGCGGAACCCGAGATAGGTGAAGCCCTCGAAGGCCTGCGGGCCCGTCCCCATGATGTAGGAGAACGAAAGGTTCGTCCCCTGCGTCCCGTGGAGCGTCGAGACCTGGCCGTCGGGGTCGAGCAGGTAGCCGACCCGTCCGGTGACGGTGCGGCCGGGATCGCCGCCGCTGAACATCACCAGCGGGCGCGCCGCATACACGGCGCCGAAGTCGGCCACCACCGCGCCGCCGGCCAGGGTGTGGATCCGGACGGGAGACACGTGGTGTTCCTCGATGCGCGTGCGCTGCGCGTACAGGGCGGCGAAGGGTGCCGTGCCGGTGGGCCCGAGGACCGTGGCCTTGGCCCACGCGGCGTCGTCGAATCCCGGCGCGGACCAGCCCCGGGGGTGCGCACGCCCGTCCACCCACTCGACGAAGTCGCC
>DATAYX010000417.1:0-5589 GCA_036272355.1 Acidimicrobiales bacterium | reverse complement strand
CAGCCCAAGGGCTTCTTCGGCTCGATTCCGGGTCTCGGGATCCACATCAACAACATCAGGGGTCTGGTGGCGACGAACGACTTCTCGGGCTACAACCTCGTGGGCTCCGACGGCGGCGTCTTCGTCTTCCCGCTCGGGATGCCCGCGGGCTTCTACGGCTCGCTGCCCGGGCTCCACGTGAGCGTCAACAACATCGTCGGTCTGGTGGGGACGAACAACAATCACGGCTACAACCTCGTCGGGAGCGACGGCGGCGTCTTCGTGTTCCCAACGGGCCAGAGCACCGGCTTCTTCGGCTCGCTCCCCGGCCTCGGGGTCCACACCAACGACATCATCGGCATCGTGGAGCAGCCCGATGGCGGCGGCTACCTGCTCGTCGGACGTGACGGGGGCGTCTTCGCCTTCGGCGACGCGAAGTATCTCGGGTCATTGCCCGGCTCGGGCATCACGGTGAACAACATCGTCGGCATCGCCACGACGCTCGACGGGAAGGGCTACTACCTCGTCGGCTCCAACGGCGCGGTCTACCCATTCGGTGACGCCGTCAACCACGGCTCGCTCCCTGCGCTGGGTGTCTCGGTGTCCAACGTCGTGAGCATCGTGCCCACAGCCGACGGTGGTGGCTACTGGCTCATCGGCTCCGATGGCGGCGTGTTCGCCTTCGGCGACGCCGGCTTCATCGGCTCGCTGCCGGGCCTCAAGGTGACGCCGGTGGCTCCCGTCATCGGGGCAGTCCAGACGCTCTTCTAACCCTCCGCTCGGCCGGGCCTCACCGTCGGAGGCCCGGCCACGGAGCGCTTTCGTTAGGGAAATGTGAGGGTCCGCGCCAAACGGTTGACCGGCGACCTCGTACTGCCAAGAGTGCAGACATGCGTTTCCTTTCAAGGCTGTCAGCCGTCGGGTCCATTCGCTGGGCTCGGCGGCTGCGCGTTCCGGCCGCTTTCGGTCTTGCAGTCCTCCCTCTCACACTCACCGCATGCGGGACCGCGTCCCCGTCGGCGTCACAGGGCGAGCGCGTGGCGGGCGGCTCGGCTGGGCACTATGTCGTGGCGACGGGCATCCACAAGATCAAGCACATGATCATCATCGAACAGGAGAACCGTTCCTTCGACAGCTACTTCGGCACCTATCCGGGCGCAGACACAATCCCCGCTGGAGTATGCGTGCCCGTGCCAGCAGGCAGCTGCGAGGCCCCGTACCACGACACGGCCGACGTGAACGGTGGCGGGCCGCACGGCGACAGCAACGCTCAGGCCGACGTGAACAACGGGGCGATGAACGGTTTTATCGCCCAAGCGACCAACGCCAGGAAGGGCTGCGCCAACCCCACCGATCCGGCCTGCGCGAATTCGGCCAGGGCGGACGTGATGGGGTATCACACGTCGGCCGAGATCCCCAACTATTGGAGCTACGCCGACGACTTCGTGCTCCAGGACCATATGTTCGAACCCGTCCATTCGTGGTCGCTACCCGATCACCTCTACCTGGTGTCGGGCTGGTCTGCCATCTGCTCGAGCCCAAAGCCCTCGAGCTGCTCGAACGAGATCGTGGGCCCGTACTCCCCCGCCAAGATGCAGCAGTCCGTGAACCAGGCGCTCGAAACTGGCACGGCCGATGTGACCAACGCGTGGACGGACCTCACCTGGTTGCTCTACAACCACCACGTTCCGTGGGCCTATTACGTGCAGACGGGCGACCAGCCCGACTGCACGAACGACTCCTCGCTCACGTGCCCGCCGGTGAAGCAGAACTACCTGACGCCGGGCATCTGGAATCCTCTCCCGATCTTCGAGGACGTGCAGAAGGACCACCAACTGCGCAACATCGCACCGCTGGACAATTACTTCGCGGCGGCCGCGAAGGGAGACTTGCCGGCCGTCTCGTGGATCGCCCCGGCGCAGAACGACAGCGAGCACCCGCCGGCCAGCGTGCACCGAGGGCAGGCCTACGTGACCGCCATCGTCAACGCGGCGATGAAGAGCAAGGACTGGGATTCCACCGCCATCTTCTTGCAATGGGACGACTGGGGCGGCTTCTACGACCACGTCGTGCCGCCGAGTGTGGACCAGAACGGATACGGGCTACGCGTGCCGGGGATGGTGATCTCGCCCTACGCCAAATCCGGCTACATCGACCACCAGGTCCTCAGCAGCGACGCCTACCTGAAGTTCGTAGAAGACGACT
Source organism: Acidimicrobiales bacterium (assembly GCA_036272355.1). Classification (GTDB taxonomy): domain Bacteria; phylum Actinomycetota; class Acidimicrobiia; order Acidimicrobiales; family RAAP-2; genus Bog-473. The sequence goes on along the minus strand of DATAYX010000417.1, from coordinate 3,405 downwards.
TTCTCGGCGGCTCGCGACTCAACCCGAAGACAGACCGGCGGCCCGACCCGCGCCCGACCGTGCGCGAAGATGTGAAGACCCTCGGGAACGTCACGAACGACTTCGACTTCAATCAGAAGCCTCGGGCACCGGTGTTGCTCCCGACCAATCCGGTGACGGACTCCCCGTCGATCCCGCCCTACTTCAAGGGAATGAACCCGTGCGTCGGTTGCACGGTGGTGCCGCCGGCCGTCCCCAAGGCGAAGAAGACGCAAGGGTAAGGAGCAATCAGCTCCTCCGTGGCGCCAGGCCCGTGGCGGGGCATCTCCAGCGACTCAGAAGCGGCATTGCAGGCCGGGCGCGGGCAGACTGCCCAAATGGACATCGGCGTGATCTTCCCCCAGACCGAACTCGGCTACGACACCGGCGCGGTGCGCGCTGTCGGACAGGCGGTCTCGGACCTCGGCTACACGCACTTGGCCGCCTATGACCACGTGCTCGGCGGCGACACCGCGGTGCTCGGCAACCTCGGCGGCCCCTACGGCATCGACCACCCGTTCCGTGAACCCCTGACGATGTTCTCGTATCTGGCCGGCTTCACGAACATCGGGTTCGCGACCTCCATTCTCATCGGCCCCCAGCGCCAGACCGCACTCCTCGCGAAACAGGCCGTCGAGCTCGATCTGCTCTGCGGCGGTCGCTTCCGTCTCGGGCTCGGAGTCGGCTGGAACAAGCTCGAGTACGACGCCCTCGGCATGCCGTTTCACAAGCGGGGTGCGCTCCTCGAGGAGCAGGTGGCGGTCATGCGTGCGCTGTGGACCGAGAAGAGCGTCACGTTCGACGGCCAATTCCACCACATCGACCACGCCGGGCTGGCGCCGAGACCTGAGCGCCCCGTCCCGGTCTGGATCGGCGCGTTCGATCCGCCGGCCCTGCGCCGCGTGGGTCGCATCGCGGACGGGTGGTTCCCCATGGCCCGCCCGCGCGGCGGGCTCGAAGAGGCACTCCAGATCATCCGCCAGGCAGCCCAGGAGGTCGGGCGCGACCTCACGGACTTCCAGTTCGAGGGGCGCCTCGAATACTCCGTGCGCGACCACGACAAGTTGGTCGAGCACGCGCGTCGCTGGCGCGAGGCCGGCGCAACCCACCTCTCCCTCAACACCATGCACTCGGAGCTGAGCGGTGCCGACGCTCACATCGCGGCCCTCGAGGAGATGGCGCCGGTGCTCCTCTAGCCCTGACGCGAGCGTGCCAACATGACGTTGTGCCGGACGAGCTGACGCCCGAACCGTCACCGGACGCCCGCCCCGACGTCCGCCTCGGCACGATCGCCCACGAGTGGGGCCGCATCGGCTGCATCGGCTTCGGCGGCCCGCCGACCCACATCGCCATGCTGCGGCGGCTTGCCGTCGAGCGCGAGAAATGGATCGACGCGGTCGAATTCGAGGACGCGATCGCGGCGACGAACCTGTTGCCGGGACCGGCTTCGACGCAGCTCGCGATCTTCTGCGCCTGGCGCCTCCGGGGTTTGCCCGGCGCCCTGATCGGCGGCGCGTGCTTCATCTGCCCCGGGCTGGCCATCATCGTCGTGTTGTCGGCCATCTTCTTGGCCTCCAACCCGCCGACGTGGATCAGGGGTGCGGCCCTGGGGGCCGGGGCGGCCGTGGCACCCGTCGCGATCAACGCAGCGGTGGGCTTGCTCCCGGCCAGCTGGGGGCGGGCCGGTTCCATCCGCACCCGCCAAGTGCGCTGGGTCATCTATGCCGTCGCTGGCGGCGTGGCAGCCGCGACCGTCGGGACCTGGCTCGTTCTTGTCCTCCTGGGCTGCGGCCTGGTCGAGGTGACGATCTCAGGCGGCGTGCGTTGGCCTCGGGGTCCGCATGCGTTCGTCGTGACGCCGCTCGGAGTGGTGGCGACCGGCGGCCTCGGCGCGCTCGCATGGGTGGCTCTGAAGGTCGGCGCACTCTCGTTCGGCGGTGGTTTCGTGATCATCCCACTCATGCAGGCCGACGCTGTGCACCACTACCACTGGATGACCAACGCCCAATTCCTCAACGGGGTCGCGCTCGGCCAGATCACGCCCGGTCCCGTCGTGCAGACCGTGTCGGTCGTGGGGTATGCCGCCGCCGGCGTCGGTGGGGCGTTCCTGGCGGCGCTGATCGCGTTCTCCCCCTCCTTCGTCTTCATTCTCGCCGGTGCACGTCACTTCGGCGCGCTGCGGACCAACCGCACCGCGCAGTCGTTCCTCGGCGGCGCGGGCCCCGCAGCGATCGGCGCTATCGCCGGTGCGTCCATCCCGCTCGCCCTCGCCATTACGCACGTCTGGCAGGTCTTCGTGCTGGCCGGCGCCTTCTTGCTCATCGTGGGGCTGCAGCGGAGTGTCGTACTCGTGCTCGTCGGCGCCGGGGCGATCGGGGCGCTGGGTGCGGCGTTGGGACTGCCAGTCGCGGTTTAAAGGAGGGCCGAAGGCCCGCCCTCCCCGGTCACCTGTTGCAGGGCTTGCTCGACGCCTTGCTCTTGAGGATGACTACGGACGACCCATTCGCTCCGCCTCCCAGCTGGGGGGCCGAGATCGTCACGGGCGCACCGAAGCCGGAGAATGTCAGCGTGGTGGTTGTGGTCGTCGGAGCGCCGGCGATCCCGATGCCGGAGCCAGTGGACGGCTGCGTGACCTTGGGAGCCGCGCTCACTCCCAAGTGCTGCACTGCTCGTACCTGGAGGAGGCGGTCCTGGCTGTCGATCCACAGGGTGGTCGGCCCCACCTGTTCCACGAGGACCGTGTCGCCGTGCGCGCCGCACACGTAGAGCGGCTCGGAGGTTACGACGTAACGCGTTGTTGCGATCCCACGGACACGCCCGGGACCGAGCATGCGGACCGAGGTAACGGGTGTGATCAGGGCAAGGCCGGACATAGCCTGCTCCGCGGCCGTGCCGGCGTCGAGGCCGAGTGCCTGGTGCACGCTGCGCGGAAAGCGCGCCTTCGCCCAACCCGAGGCCGGGAAGGGAGGCGGCTCCTCCAATCGGGTGAAGATGCTCTGCCCGATGGCAATGCTTTCTTCCTTCCACGTCTGCAGCACCGCGCGGGGCGGGCCACCATTCATCGACTCCTTCGCCCTATCGCGGAACAGTTGGGTCACCCGGTAGCTCCCTCGGCGAAAATCGACCACTCCGGTCCCGGTCGTGACGGAGTCGGGCAATGGTGATGAGACCGTCGTCACACTGGAGAAATGAATGTGCGCCGACCCCGCCGCCGCGGTTGCCGCCAGGACGCCTTGCACCCACCGCTCAGGCGTTAGACCGGGCGATTGCGCCTGTCCGAGTGCGGCGAACCCGGCGACGCCCAGACCCAACAGGGCAAGCATGAGCCAGGGGACGAAACGCCGCACCGGCGCATTCTGCCGAGTTGCGGCACGGAGCGCCGAAGGT
>DATAYX010000416.1:0-3115 GCA_036272355.1 Acidimicrobiales bacterium | reverse complement strand
GCACCCGGATGTTGCACCCCGAGGCCCGGCACACCAACGTTCCCGTGCAACTCGTGATCCCGCTGCGAGATCGCTACGTCACCCCCGCACTGCTGGACGGGCTTGAGTATTGGACGTCCGAGATGCGGCGCCACCCCGTCGACGCGGGGCACTGGGTCATCCGGACGGAGCCGGAAGTTATTGCTGCGGCCGTCCGGGAATTCGTGGCGCACGTCGAACGTGACGTCGAATCACCAGCCGTCGGGGGCCGCTGAACCCGCGACTATTCGCTCCGGAGCAAGAAGGCCGTCGGGGTGCGAGCCGCCGTCCGCGCCGGAACTGCGGCGATCACGTTTGCCAGTACGAGCGTTCCGACGGCGACGAGCACCAAGGACAAGACGGGAACCGTGGGGTAGGGAACGGCGTAGATCTGTTCGGCGAACAGGTTCCACAGCCAACGGCCCGCGATCACGCCGAGCGGCATGCCTACGGCGATCCCCACGACGGCGGCCACTGTGGCCTGCCACGCAACGGCCGCGGCGAGTTGCCGCCGGACGAAGCCGATTGTCTTGAGCAGAGCCAGGTCGCGGCGGCGTTGCCGGACCGACGCGAGCAGCGTCAAGGCGAGTGCCGCGATGGCCCCGAGAGCGAGGCCCGAGACGAGCAGCGTCGGCGTGATCCCGATCGTCTTGTAGTTGACGATCTCGGCCGGTCGCTGGACGCCCTGGACGACGATCGCGTTGCCAGAGGCCCCGCCTGGGGCATTCGCGAAAACCTGGTTGGACGCTTGTGCGATCCGCTGGAGGCTCGCCATCGCCGCTCGTGGTGGCGCGTCCGGCTTCAGGCGCACGAGCACCATGTTCGGTCCCTCGAGCGCTGGAGAGGATCCGCTGTCTATTCCGCTCGTCAGACTCGCTGGCATCACCTGGTTCGCCAACAGTGCGCCCGTGCCCATCGAGGTGTGGTCGGACACCGTACTGGCGAAGCCCACGGCAGGAAAGGTCGCTGTGCCGACGATCCGAAGCTTGGTCGGCGCGACGTAAAGTCGCGCGTCGGACGGCGTGCCGTACGTCATCGTCACATAGTCGCCAATGCGCTTTCCGAGCAGCGCCAGCGTCGACGCGCCGAGGACGACCTGATGCGCCGCAGTGACGGGTCGGCCGCTCAGGATCGGGGGTGTCACCCGGGCGCCAGCGTTCTCGATCAGGAACGGTACCGCCTGGCCGTCGATCTCTATGTCGTTGTACGAAGCGCCGCTGTACGCGGCCACGTAGGAATCATGGCGCAACATCGTGAAGGCCACCTGTGGGACGTTGCCGCCACCGGAACCGATCGGATTGAGGACGTACGTCCAATTCCACCCGTAGAGCGCCGGACTGGAGATGAGGGTCTGAAGGCTGCTTCCGAATACGACCGTGGTCACCACCAGGGCAACGGCAAGGATGGATCCGAGGAGCGCCGAGCGGACCGGCACGGCACTGCGGCCCTCGCCCGGTTCGAGTGCCATGCGGACTCCGACCACCCCGGGCGCGGGGAGCCCAGCGCGAGCCATGGACGCCACCATGCGTGCCCCGGAACCGGACCGAAGCCGCGGGCGCAGCGCAACGCGATGGGGCGCGGACGCGATCGACAGCGAGACAGCGATCGCCGTGAGCACGACAAGGAGCGCCAGTATCCCGTAGCCCAGGACGGTCCAGTCGAATGCAAAGCCTCTCCCCGGATAGACCGATCGGACCGGACCGAGCGGGGCAACCGGCGACAACACAATCGCGATGCCGGCAGCCAATGCAGCCCCCAGGAGAATCGCACCCTCCAGACCGATGAGGCCGTCGAACACCGTATCGGCTGGGTTTGCCCCCAATGCTCGCAGCACCTCGCGGTCGACTACCTCCGTCCGGAAGCGGCGCGCGATGAGTTGGGCGGCGACGAGGACCGCAGCCAACAACGTGACGGCACCGAACACACCGAGAGCGATGGAAATCGGCCGCAAAGAACGGTCCGCCTTCGCAGTTGCCGGCGCCAGCGCGTGATAGGTGTAAATCACATCAGGTGGAATGATGCGTGCCAGCCCACGCTCGACCTGAGGAACAAGACTGCTGCCGCGACGGGTCTGTATGCCGAACGTCAACGCACTCGACATCTGTTGACCCTTGAGGGAAAAGACTTCTCGGGCGAAGGCGGGCGTCAACGGGATGAATGTCGGGAAGGTGTCGACATCGTCTTCGACGATCTCGGAGTTCGACACGGCGAGACCAACCAACCGCATGTTGATGCGCAGCGCCGGCCTGACCGCGGCAGTGCCGAAGCCGGGCAGACCCTGTTGCGCGTCCGAGTAGAAGCCGAAGGGAATCGTCTGACCGACGTGAACCCCGAGCAGTTGGGCCACCGAGGGCGCCATCATGATCTCGTTGGGTCGGCTGGCCACCGCCATTCGGCCTTGGCTCACCGCCACCCGGTCGTGGGAGTAGAAAAGTCCATTGACGCTGGCCACCGGGTAGGCCAGACCGGTGACCCTGATTCTCGGAGCTCCGCTCGCGGTCAGTGGTGCGCCGATGACGAGGAAGCCGGGCGCGACGTGGCTGACGCCAGGGAGGTGGGCGATCGCTGCGGTCAAGGCCGGGTTGTAGTTCGGGTTCGCGAGCGGGCCCGACGACGCGCCGTACACCGTGACGTCAATGTCCGAAGGGTTGGAAGCCGCCAGGAACGACGAGAAGGACGACTGGGTGCGTCGCGCGGCCGCGAGGCCGCCAAGGCCGAGACCCGCCAAGAACCCGACCAGGACGACCAACGTCACGTACGCACGCCAGCGATGACCGATGGTGGCCCGCATGCGGTAGCGAGCGATCTCGAGGGCGCGCCCGATCACGGCCCGGGGTCCCGCGAGGCTTCACGAAATCGCCAGGTCACCACATGCATCGTGTCATGGGCGTTGCGCGGCCCCAAGGGTGCCAGCTCGTCCTGTTGGAGGATGGCACCACCACGGCCAGGCGCGGCAGACAGGGCGCGCTACCGTACGCATCGCCATGGGGACGATCCGGGTTGTGCTGGCGGAGGACAACGCCCTGCTGCGAGAAGGAATCTCGCGCATCATCGACGGTGAGACTGACCTGGACCTCGTCGGTCGGGCAGCCGACCT
>DATAYX010000415.1:0-3374 GCA_036272355.1 Acidimicrobiales bacterium | reverse complement strand
CCGGCAGCGCCTGCTCGAGCGGGCCAACGAACTTGACTGGCACCCGCCCTACATGAAGTTTCGCTACGACGACTGGGTCAACGGGCTCAACGGCGACTGGCTGGTGAGCCGCCAGCGCTTCTTCGGCGTGCCGATCCCGCTGTGGTACCGGATCGGGCCCGACGGCGAGCCCGACCACGACGCCCCGCTCGTTCCCGACGAGGCGCGCCTCCCCGTCGACCCCACGACCGACGTGCCCGAGGGCTACACCGAGGAGCAGCGAGGCAAACCCGGCGGCTTCGCCGGCGATCCCGACATCATGGACACGTGGGCGACATCGTCTGTCACGCCCCAGATCGTCTGCGGCTGGGGCGACGATGCGGACCTCTTCGCCGCCACCTTCCCGATGGACCTGCGGCCCCAGGGTCCCGAGATCATCCGCACCTGGCTCTTCGCCACCACGTTGCGCTCGCACCTCGAGCACGACGTCGTGCCGTGGAAGCACACCACCATCAACGGGTGGATCCTCGACCCGGACCGCAAGAAGATGTCCAAGTCGAAGGGCAACGTCGTCACGCCGATGGCACTGCTCGAACAATACGGCTCCGACGCCGTGCGCTACTGGGCCTGCAACGGCCGGCCCGGGACCGACACCGCCCTCGACGAAGGCGTCATGAAAATCGGCCGGCGCCTGGCCATCAAGATCCTCAATGCGTCGAAGTTCGCGCTCGGACGGCTCGGTGACGGACCGGTGCCGGGGCTCGACGCGGTCCACGACGCGCTCGACGTGGCGCTGCTCGCCGAGCTGGCGAAGTTGGTCGACGGTGCCACAGCGGCGCACGAGGGCTTCGACTACGCCCGTGCGCTCGAGCTGACGGAAGGCTTCTTCTGGTCCTTCTGCGACGACTACGTCGAACTGGTCAAGACCCGCGCCTACGGCGAGGGCTCGGCCGGCGGCGCCGACTCGGCGCGGGCGACCCTGGCCATCGCGCTGTCCGCGCTCCTCCGTCTGTTCGGCCCCTTCCTCCCGTTCGTGACCGAGGAGGTGTGGAGTTGGTGGCAGGAGGGCTCGGTGCACCGGGCGGCCTGGCCGACGGTGGCCGAAGTCGGGCCGCACGCCGGCGCCGAGCCCGCCGTGCTCGATGTGGCGGCAGAGGTGCTCGGCGCCATCCGGCGCGAGAAGACGACCAACCGGCGCTCCATGCGCGCCCGGGTGGCGAGACTCACCGTGACCGCGTCGCGGGCCCTCCTGCTCGACGTCGAGGCGGCGCGCAGCGACATCGTCGACGCCGGCGGGGTAGACGAATTCGTGACGCAAGAGGACGAGGAAGTCGAGGGCCTCCGGGTCGACGTGGTGCTGGCCGACGAGGCCTGAGGAAGAGCGCTACGCGAGCGTCTCGGTGCCGAGATAGGCGCCGACGACCTCGGATCGGATCTCGGCGGGCTTGCCCTGCTTGACCAGCGAGCCGTTGACCATGATCGCCGCTTCGTCGGCGATGGAGAGCGCCGTTTGGACGAATTGCTCCACCATCACGATCGTCAGTCCCTCCGACGCCACCAGTTGTCCGACGATGTCGTAGAGCTGGTCGACGATGATCGGGGCCAAACCCATGGAGAGCTCGTCGAGGAGCAGGATCTGCGGCTCGGTCGTCAGCGCCCGGGCCAGGGCCAGCATCCGCTGCTCACCGCCCGACAACGTGCCCGCCAGCTGCTTGCGGCGGTTCGCCAGCGCAGGAAAACGCCCGAACGCCTTCTCCTCCACCGTGGCGCTCTTCAACCCGGCCTGGCGGAACGTGTACATGAGGAGGTTCTCCGAAACCGTGAGGTTGGGGAAGATGGCCCGGCCCTCTGGGATCATGCACACGCCTGCGCGCGCCAGGTGCTCGGTGGCGTTCCTTCTTAGAGCACGGCCCGACACCTCGACGGTGCCGGCGGTCAAGGGGATCTGTCCCGATATCGCGTTGAGCAGGGTCGTCTTCCCGGCGCCGTTCGGGCCGAGCAACGCCATCGAGGTACCGGAACGCACCTGGAGCGAGATCCCGTGCAGGATCTCGATGCGGCCGTAGCCGGCCCGCACGTCGACCGCGGAGAGCGCGAGCGGCGCGGAGTCCGTGGCGGCGGCCTGTTCCACATCATGGCCGTCCCCGAGCGCGTCAGCTTCGTGCGCGCGGACCGCTATCGGTGCCGGCGCCGCCGCATCCGTGCCGCCTCCCAGATAGGCCTCCTGCACCGCCCGGTCGGCCTGGACCGCGGCAGGATCACCGCGCGCGATCACGGATCCGTTGTCGAGCACGTCGACCCTGGTGCAGATCGACATCACGAGCGTCATGTCGTGCTCGACCAGGAGGACGCCCATGCCCTCGGACGCCAACTGCTCGAGGACCGCGCCGACCCCCTGCGTCTCCTCCGCGTTGAGGCCCGAACTCGGCTCGTCGAGGAGCAGCACCGACGGTGACGTGGCCAGGGCCCGCGCCATCTCGACGAGGCGGGCGAGCCCGGTCGGCAGGGAGTCACTCGGCTCGTCGGCCACGTGGAGGATCCCGACCCGCGCCAGCTGGTACTCCGCTTCCTCGGCCGGGGTCCGTCCACTGGTGAGCTTGTGCTGCTGGACCTCGGCCGCCATCTGCACGTTGTCGCGGGCGCTGAGCGTGCCGAACAGCTCGAGGCGCTGGAACGTCCGCCCAAGGCCCAGCCGGGCCCGCGCGTGGGGCCGGTAACCCGTCACGTCCTCCTCGCGCAGCAGCACGCGTCCGTTGGTCGGGCGTTGGAGGCCGGTGACGACGTTGAACAACGTCGTCTTCCCGGCGCCGTTCGGCCCGATCAACCCGTGCACCTCCCCCGGCGCGACGTCGAGCGTGACGCTGTCGAGGGCCTGCAGCCCACCGAATCGCACCGAGACGTTCTCGACCGTCAGGACCGAGCCCTCCGTCTCAGCCAACGGAGCTCACCTCCTGGCGATACAGCCCGCCCGGGACCTCAGACGGCGGGCTGCCGGTTGGCGCTTTGGAGCGACGCGCCTCCCACCAAGCACCGAGCCGCGCGTAGACCAGGCCGAGCCCGTAGGGATTGCGCCCCACCGCGATGATGCCAACGCCGAAGAGGACATAGGTGAACCCGGAGAACGAAGGGAGGTGGGTGGCGATGAGCGGGAGGAGGGCCACGCCGAGGCCCGCCTGCACCGCACCGCTCAGCACCGTGATGCCGGCGAGGGCGACGGCAACGAAGAGCACGAGGCTGTTCACAAAATTGAACTGCGAGAAGGAGTCGACCCGCGACATGCCGCCGTAGAGTGCGCCCGCGAGCCCGGCGATGCCGCCGGCGATGACGAACGCCACCAGCCTGGTCCGGATGATGTTCATCCCCACGGTGGCGCACGCCGCCTGGCTGTCGCTCAT
>DATAYX010000414.1:0-2718 GCA_036272355.1 Acidimicrobiales bacterium | reverse complement strand
CGGGCCGCCCGCGGCCTCGGGGCCGAGATGTCGGCTCGCAGCCGAGGCCTCGTCGAGCGTATGGGCGAGGTTTCGGCCACCATCTGGCGCGAGACGGCCGACGCCTTCGCGGAGCGCTCCGCCGATGCGGCCGCAGCCATCGACGACCTCGATGACGAGCTCGACGACCTCCATGTCACGCTGACCGCCGAGTTGGTGGCGGGCACCATGCCGCTCCCGGTGGCGATCGAGCTGGCGATGGTGGCGCGCTTCTACGAGCGCTTCGGCGACCACTCGGTCAACCTGGCCCGCCGTCTGGCGACGCTCGTCGTCGGCGGTCCGGAGCCTGTGTCCGCCGGCCCCGACTGATCCGCCGGACCTCGATCCCGGGCGCCGGCCCGGCCATTCGGGCCACGGACGTCCCAAGCGCCATCGACCGTCGAGTACGGCATGATGCCCGGTGTGGAGTGGCACCCGGACGTCCAGTACGCCCGGAGTGCCGATGGCACGAGCTTGGGGTATGCGGTTCTCAGCGACGGCAGCAGAGACATCCTCCTCGCCATCGGCCTGGGGACGAACCTCGGAGTCGACATCACCGAGGAGCCGGGTGTCGTGCGCTGGTACGACCAGCTGGCACAGATCGGTCGCCTCATTACCTACGACCAACGGGGTGCGGGCGTTTCCGATCCCGTTGCGATGAACGACGTGCCCACCATCGAGCGCATCGCAGAGGACATGGAGGCGGTGCTCGACGCCTCGAACGTGGAGCGGGCGACGATCGTGGCCCTCACTTCTCTCGGACCGGCGGCGATGCTTCTCGCCGCCACCAGGCCCGATCGTGTGTCTGCACTGGTGCTCTACGGCACGTACGCCCGGATTCGGGCTGCGCCTGATTACCCCGCCGGGCTGCCGGACGACGTCGCGGACCGCTTCGTCGACTTCTCCCGCACCGTCTGGGGCACGGGCGCCATGTTGGAGGTGATCGCGCCGAGTCGGGCCGACGACCCCGCGTACCGCGAACGCTTCGCGCACGTAGAGAAGTTGATGATCAGCCCGACCCAGTCCGCGATCCTCGGCCGGATGGGCATCGAGTACGACGTTCGCCCCGTCCTCGGTTCGATCAGCGCCCCGACACTCGTGATCCACCGTACGGGCGACCGTTTTATCCCGGTTGCGCACGGACGGTACCTCGCCGAGCACATTCACGGCGCGCGGCTGCTGGAACTGGAGGGCGAGGACCACGCGTACAGCGTCGGCGATATCGACTCCATCCTGGACGCGATCGTCGAATTCGTGACAGGTGAAAGGTCAGCCCCTCCGTCGACCCGAGTGCTGGCGACGGTGCTCTTCACCGACATCGTCGGATCGACGGAAGCCGCGACGCATTTCGGCGATCAGCGTTGGCGGGAGCTGTTGGATCAGCATGACCGCGCCGGTCGCCGTCAACTCGAGCGGTTCGGCGGCAAGCTGGTGAAGTCGACCGGCGACGGTGTGATGGCGACATTTGACGGTCCCACCAAGGCAGTGCTCTGCGCGGCTGCCATCAGAGACGCCGTCAAGGTCATGGGATTGGACGTACGTGCCGGCATCCACGCCGGCGAGGTTGAGGTCCGCGACAGCGATATCGGTGGGATCGCTGTGCATATCGCGGCGCGGATCGCGGCGCTTGCCGGACCCGGAGAGGTCCTGGTGTCTCGGACGATCACAGACTTGGTCGCAGGGTCGGGCATCGAGTTCGATGACCTCGGTGCTCGTGACTTGAAGGGCGTCCAGGGGACGTGGAACCTGTACGCCGTGCGAGGCTGACGGTCAGACCGCAGGCTTCGTGAAACGGAACATCACCTTGTCCCGGTAGTAGTAGTCGAGCCAGCTGCTCAATGACGTGTCCGTGTGGGAGTCACTGCGGTGCGCATGGACCGGAACGAACCGCATCGGGAGCCGCCCCACCGAAACCTCGAACCCCGCACCCTCGAAGACGTCGGCGACCTCGTCGAGACGGTAGGGGCCGGGGAGGTCGAGTTCCGTTGCCTTCTCGGTGTGCCACGCCGCCATGAGCGAGCTGTCGGCGTGGACCCCCATGGTGGCGAAGTAGGACCCACCGACTGAGAGGGCGGCGAACAAGGCCGCCGCGTGCGAGACCAGGTCGTGCAGGACGTACAGGACTTCGTGGCTGAAGGCGGCGTCGAAGGCCGACCAGTCCGCGGGCACGGTCCGGGCGACCTCGAACGTCAAAGGCCGATCACCGGTGAGGCGGCGGGCGTCTTCGATCGCACCCGGTGCGGGGTCATAGCCGGATCCGCTTTCGATACCGGCTCGGTCGACGAGCAGGCGCAAGAAGCCGCCGCGGTTGCAGCCGACGTCCAAGACCTTCTTCCCCGAGAGCGGCACGTCGACCATTTCGAGCATCGCGAGCCAGATGAACCCGTGCTCGTCCTGCATGACCTCGTCTTCGGCGGATCCACGCCAGTACCGGCCGGCCATGCGTCTCACACTATTGAGCGCCGGGTCCCGCCCGGGTCTGTCCCCAAAACCGCGACCGGGCTACTAATTTGGTGCCGTGAGCAGCGTGCGGGTTCCCGGTGGAGTGGTGCACAAGCTTCCTCCCGACCTGAGGCTTGCGCTCATCGGCAATCCCACGGCGCTCGATGCCTGGAAGGACATCACACCCCTGGCGCGCAACGAGTTCATCTGCTGGGTCGAGAACGCCAAGCAGGAAGCGACACGGGAAAAGCGCATTCG
>DATAYX010000413.1:0-13891 GCA_036272355.1 Acidimicrobiales bacterium | reverse complement strand
TCTCGCTCAAGACCGTCTACCAGACGCTCAACGACCTCGCCGAGCTCGGCGCCATCTCCATGCTCGACGTCGGCACCGGCTCAGCCCGCTTCGACCCCAACGTCGAGATGCCCCACCACCACCTGGTGTGCCGCTCGTGTGGCAAGGTGCGCGACCTGACCGCGGACTTCCCCGGTGTCACGGTGTCCCGGCGGGCGGCCAAGGGCTTCGCCGTCGAGAGCGCCGAGGTCGTCTTCCGCGGGCTCTGTGACGAGTGCCGGGATGCGTCGCGGCCGGTCACGTCGACCAAGCAGATGTCGTAGTAAGCAGATCACCAGAGAGAAAGAGAAAGGGACGAACCAGCCATGCCAGCACTGAAGGGCAGCAAGACCGAGGACAACCTCAAGACGGCGTTCGCCGGCGAGAGCCAGGCCAACCGCCGCTACCTCTACTTCGCCCAGAAGGCCGACGTCGAGGGCTACCCGGACGTGGCCGCCCTGTTCCGCTCCGTCGCCGAGGGTGAGACCGGCCACGCATTCGGTCACTTCGACTTCCTGCGCGAGTCCGGCGACCCCGTCACCGGCGTGCCCGTCGGCGCCACCTCGGACAACCTCAAGTCGGCCATCGAGGGCGAGACCTACGAGTACACCGAGATGTACCCCGGTTTCGCCAAGACGGCGCGCGACGAGGGCTACGACGAGGTCGCCGAGTGGCTCGAGACGCTCGCCCGGGCCGAGAAGTCGCACGCGGGCCGCTTCACCAAGGGCCTGGAGACGCTCGACGCCTAGGAGCAGCCGATGGTGCGCGGTGCCGTGCACGGCCTGACGCTCGACGACGTCCTGGACCTGCGGGCCTATGAGCGGGTGCGCGGCGACTACCGGGCCAAGGTCATCGCCATGAAGAAGAACCGCCGCGTCGCGCTCGGGCCGATCATGACGCTCGTGTTCGAGTGCCTCGACACCGTGCGCTTCCAGGTCCAGGAGATGTCGCGGGTGGAAAAGATCATCAGCGACGAGGGGATCCAGACCGAGCTCGACATCTACAACCGGCTGCTGCCGGCACCGGGTGAGCTGTCGGCCACGCTCCTGATCGAGCTCACCACCGAGTCGGACCTGCGGGAGTGGCTGCCCAAGCTGGTCGGGATCGAGACGCGGGTGGGCGTGGCGATGGGCGGCGACGTGGTCCTGAGCGTGCCCGAGGCCGACCATGCCGCCGCCCTCTCCCGCGAGGAGATCACCCCGGCGGTCCACTACCTCCGGTTCGGCTTCGGGGACGAGCAGGTCGAGGCCTTCCGCTCGGCCTCGGAGGTCGCGCTGGTCTCGGAGCACCCGGCCTACCCCGCCCGGGCCGTGCTGGCGCCGGCGGTCCGGGAGGAGCTGCTGGGCGACCTCCTGGGGACAACAAAGCCTCTATCCATCACCTGACCAGGGACAATTCTGTGCGCCACTCTTTACAGGCGCTCAAGAATTGGGCCATACTCTTCGTTCGCCGAATTCGGAGCTGATGCCTCCGGTCTCCGGACCGAAAGGGCCTCCGGCCAGGGCGAATGTCAATATCCGCCCTTCACCAATGAGGAAGTGTTTCCGATGACCGCCACCCCGTGGCGCAAGCAAGCCGCCTGCCGGGGCCTCGACGTCGAGGTCTTCTACCCGGCCACCGAGGACGAGGCCGACGCGGCCGAGGCCAAGGCTGTTTGCGCCGAATGCCCGGTTCGCCAGCTGTGCCTCGAGCACGCTCTGGCCCACCGCGAGCGTGAGGGAGTCTGGGGCGGCGCGACGGAGCGGGAGCGCCGGCGGATCGTGCGCCAGCGGCGCAAGTCGGCCTGACCGGCCCCTCTCACTTCTCTACTTCTTCGCCTTCCCCTTCACCGTTGTCGGCGTCTGGGGCGACGCTTGCGTCGTCGCGCCCAGCGTGCAGGGGAAGGGGTTCCACGGCTCCTTCTGGGTGTTCGTGTAGACGTCCGGCGGGATCGTCGTCGTGGTGGTCGTCGTCGGCCCCGTCGTGACCGCGCCGGAGTTGCCGGCATGGCCCGGGTTGGAGGGGGTCGAGACGATCAGCGAGGTCCCCGCGACGAGCAGCTGGACGGTCGAGCCGGTGAGGCTCGGGTCCGCCACCAGCGTCACCGGGCCCCGGAGCTCCGCGTTCAACGTCTGCGCGGCTCCCAGGCCGGCGGGGCCGTAGAGGATCTCGGAGTCGGTGCTGTCGAGCGGGCTCGAGGCGTTCGCCACCTCGCTGATCGTGAAGCCGTCGCCGCGCAGCGTTGCCGACACGAGTCCCGCCAGCGCGCCGGCCTGATCGCTCGACGCATTGAGGACGTCGACCTTCACCTGGCCGTGGGGGAGCGTCGTGGTTGTCGTGGTGGCGGTGCCCTTCCCGCCCTTGGTCGGATGCGTCACCGGCGTCACCGGCGGGGCGGGGGGGGCGGTGCCGATGGCGTTGAACGCGTCGATCATGTTCTGGGCGTAGGGCTCTGCCATCTGGAGGACGTCGGCGCCCCCGTCGGTGACGTACGACGTAACCGGGAGCGTCTCGGTGACGAGGTGCTTCTTCGGCAAGCCTCGGAAGTCCTGGGCGATGTGGTAGAGGTCACCCTCGGTGAGGGTGTCGTCGATCGTCACGTTGCCGACAGACGCGCTGACGAACGAGTTGATGGTGAGCGGGCTCGTGATGGAGAGCGACGCGTTGACCTTGGCGAGCACGGCCCGGAAGAATGCGTCCTGGCGCAGGATGCGGCTGAAGTCGGACAGGCCGTCGCCCTCCCAGTAGCCCTCGGAGTTCAAGTAGAAGAGGTGTCGCGCACGCACGAGCTGGAGCGCCGTCGTGCCGTTGATCGTCTGGCAGCCGGTTTGGGTGACGTCGAGGCCGGTGAAGGAGTCCTTGACGGGCGTCGGGAAGTCCAAGCTGATGCCCCCGAGCGCGTTGACCATGTCGGAGAAGCCGGGGAAGTTGATCGCGACGTAGTGGTTGACGGTGATCCCGAGGTCCTTCTCGATGGTCTGGACGAGCAGATCCGGGCCGGAGTCAAAGGCTGCGTTGATGCGGTTCATGCCGGAGACGCCGCTCTCGTTGCCGGGGATGTCCACCCACAGGTCACGGGGGATGGACAGGAGTGTGACCCTTTTGTCGGCGGGGTCGAACCGGGCGAGGATGGTCACGTCGCTGCGCTGGCCCCCGGCATTCCCTTCGTTGCCGACCTCGTTCGAGAGCGTCGAGTTGTCGCCGACGAACGCACGCGAGTCGGAGCCGACGAGCAAGACGTTGAACGGCTTCGTCGGGTCGGCCGGCTGGGTCACCAGGTGCCGGGAGTGGATCTTCTTGATCTGGTCGTAGCGCCACTTGGCGTAGTAGTAGAGGCCGCCCGCTCCGAGGCCCGCGAGGACGACGATCACGCACGCAGCCCAGATGCTGCGGCGGCGCCAGCGGTGCTTTTGCTTCGCCTCCTTGCGCGCCGACTTTTGCGCCTCGCGCAGCTCGGCCTGGAGGTCGGCGCGCGACCGGCCCGCCGGGGTGGTGAGGTCGGGTGTTTCTGCCGAATCGTCCGCGGCCGCCTGCCCCGGGGCCTCGCCATTCGACTCGGGCGGGGTCTCGCCTTTCTCGGGCGGCTCGGGTGCAATCGGGGTCAAGAGTACGAAAATACCTGCCCGGAGCGTCCGGTAGCCTTCGCCGGTGCATTTCGACCTCCCCGACGAACTGGCCGAGTTGCAGGCCTCGGTACGACGCCTCGCCCAGGACAAGGTGAAGCCCCGCGCCCGGGCGATCGACAAGGAGAGTGCCTATCCGGCCGACGTGTTCGACGCCTTCCGCGATGCCGGGTTGCTCGGGCTGTGCATTCCGCCCGAGTACGGCGGCTCGGGGGCGGGGATCCTGGGACTCGCGATCGCGGTGGAGGAGGTGGCCAAGTACTCGAACACGGCCGCGCTGATGCTCCTCCTCACCCGCCTGCCGACCGGGCCCGTCATGATCGCCGGCACCCAGGAGCAGAAGAAGCAGTACCTGCCGGGCATCTGTGACGGCTCGCTGCGGGCCGCCTTCGGGTTGTCCGAACCGCAGGCGGGCAGCGACGTGATGGGCATGCGCACCCGGGCCGTGCCCGACGATGGTGGCGACGGCGGCTGGGTCCTCAACGGCACCAAGTGCTGGATGTCGGGTGTGCGCGAGGCGGATTGGTACACCGTCTTCGCCAAGACGTCCGAGCCGACGAGCCGCGCCCATGATTCGATCACCGCGTTCATCGTCGAGCGGGCGTGGGACGGCGTCGACGTGGGCCGCACCGACCACAAGATGGGCGTGCGCGGCGTCGACACGGGCGAGCTGGTCCTGAGCGACGTCCATGTCCCCGCCGAGAACGTCATCGGCGAGGTGGGCGGCTTCCGCCTCGCCATGCTCGGCCTCAACGCGATGCGCCCGGTCGTCGCCGCCCGGGGCATCGGGCTCGCCGAGGGCGCGCTGATGTACGCCACCGAGTACGTGCAGCAGCGCGCCGCGTTCGGCAAGACGATCGCGGACTTCCAGGGGATCCAGTGGGAGATCGCCAAGTGCGCGGTGGACATCGAGGCGGCGCGCTTGCTCACCTACCGTGCCGCCGTCATGGCCGACGCCGGGAAGATCACCAAGGAGTACGTGCCGTACCTCTCGATGGCGAAGTACCACGCGACCGAGCTCGCAGTGCGCGCCTCTTCGTTGGCCGTGCAGTTGCTGGGCGCCGCCGGCTACATGGAGGACCACCCCACGGAGCAGTGGTACCGCGATGCCAAACAGCTCACCATCGTCGAGGGTACGTCCCAGGTCCAGCTCGGCCTCATCGCCCGCGGCGTCCTGGACCACGACCTGTGGTGGGACTGACCACACTGAGTGGGCTCGTCGTGAGCCGGCTGGTCGGGCTGTCGTGAGCGACGCCGTGTTCGCAGGTTGGCCCGACGTCCTGGCCACGCTGTCGCGCCGCGAGGCACTCCCTGCCGCGCAGGCCGAGGCCACGATGCGCGTCGTCTTCGCCGGCGAGGCCACGCCCGCCCAGATCGGCGCGTTCCTCACGCTGTTGCACGCCAAGGGCGAGACGGCCGAGGAGGTCACGGGTCTGGCCCGGGCCATGGTCGACGTCGCAGTGCCGTGTCCCTTGGGCCTGCCCGACGACACGGTGGTGGTCGACCTCGTCGGCACGGGCGGCGACCGTCTGGCTTCCATCAACGTGACCACGCTCGCGTCGTTCATCACCGCGGGATGCGGTGTGCCCGTGTGCAAGCACGGCAACCGCGCCGCGTCCTCGGCCGTCGGCACGGCGGACGTGCTCGAGGCGCTCGGAGTCGCGATCGAGATCGGGCCCGAGGGCGTCGCCGAGTGCGTCCGCACCGCCGGCATGGGGTTTTGCTTCGCCCAGCGCTTCCATCCGGCCATGCGCTTCGTCGGCCCGGTACGCAAGGAGCTCGGGGTGCCGACGGTGTTCAACTATCTCGGGCCCCTCACCAACCCCGCCCGCACCCGCTACCAGCTCGTCGGTGTCTCGGATCCCGCCATGGCCCCGATCATGGCCGGCGTCTTCGGCGCCACCGGCAGCCGCCGCACCTTCATCATCCATGCCGACGACGGTCTCGACGAGCTGAGCGTGACCTCGCCCGCCTCCGTGCTCGAGGTCCGGACCGACCCGGCCGCCCCCGAAGCCGGCTTCGAGGTCTCCGAGTGGCGCGTCGACCCCACGAGCCTCGACCTCGCCCCGGCGACCATGGCCGACCTCAAGGGTGGCGACGCCGCCTTCAACGCGAAGGTGATCCGCTCCGTGCTCGAGGGCGAGACAGGCCCCCGCCGCGACATCGGCATCCTCAACGCCGCCGCGGCCCTCATGGTGGCCGGCCGCGTCGACGACCTCGGCTCCGGCCTGACGCTCGCCCGCGAGTCGATCGACAGTGGTCGCGCCGTCGCCGTGCTGGACGCGCTCGTCGCTACGTCGCAAGCAGCTCTGCGCGACCAGCGGGGCTGATCCGCCAGGCCCGTCTTGGCGAGTGGGCCATCGGGTCCAACGCCGGGGAATCGCCCGAGCACAATGCGATGACGCAGCCGCCGAACCCGCCACCCGTCATCCGCGCGCCGAGGACACCCGGCTGGGTGAGCAGGTCCGCGACCAGTTCGTCCACCGCTGGGACCGAGACCCGGTAGTCGTTCGCCAGACTGCGGTGGCCTTCGTTCATGATCTCGCCGAGCGCGGTGAGGTTGCCTCGGCCGAGTACGCGCTCCGCTTCCTTCACCCGTGCGCACTCCGTCACGACATGGCGCGCCCGGCGTCGCAGCACGGGATCGCTCAGCTCGCTGAGGTCCCCAAGCGTGCACCGTCCGAGCGGCCGGCCGAGCACCTGCGCGGCGCGGTCGCACTCGGCTCGCCGCGTCGCGTACGGCGAGTCCACGAGGAGCCGGGGCGACTCGCTGTGCACGATGACGAACTGCGCCTCGTCCGGGATCGCCACCTGGTGCGTCTCGAGCGTGTGGAAGTCGATATGCAGCGCGTGCCCTTCTCGGGCGCCGGCGATCGCCAGCGGGTCGAGGAGCCCGACATGCGAGCCGGCCAGCCGTTCGGCCTCTTGGCACGTGTGGGCGAGCGCGAGCGGATCGTCGGTGTGGCCGAGCGCGAGCAACAGTGCGACCGAGAACGCGGCGCTCGACGACAGGCCCGCGCCTACCGGCAGTGTGCTGGTGACCTTTACGGCGCCGCCTGCTGCGGGTGGCCGCACCCGCAGGAGCGCGGACGCCAGGTGAGAGTGTGCGGCCGCTTGGCCCCACGCAACCGTGCCGGCCGTGTCGAGCGCGATCTCGAGCGGCTCGTCGGGGAACTGATCCGACTCGATGCCAACCAGGAAGCTCCCCGGCTTCGGGGTGAACATGACCTCGGTCGCCAGGTCGATGGCGATAGGGAGCGAGAGGCCGCCGTTGTAGTCGGTGTGGTCGCCGATCACGGTGACTCGTCCGGGCGCACGGGCCTTGGGCACGGGTTCCAGCTTGTCCCAGGCGACGGCGGTGCCGGGTTCGGCGTTCCTTCTTCGGCGTGCGGCCCGGCTTGACCGCCACGGGCGGCCCGGGTCACGATCCTGCGATGGCCGAGGAAACCCGGAGTGGCCCGCTGAGCGGGATAAAGATCATCGAGCTGGCGGGCATCGGGCCGGCGCCCTTCACCTGCATGATGCTGGCCGACGCCGGCGCCCAGGTGTTGCGGCTCGAACGCGCACCCGCCGGTGCGGTGGAGGCGGGACAGGAGTTCGCGAAGTCCGGATCGGGCTCGTACTGGGACCTCCTGAACCGGTCCCGGTCTTCCGTCGGGATCGATCTCAAGAACCCCGACGCCCTCGAACTCGTCCTCGGGCTGGTCGAGCAGGCCGACGGGCTGATCGAAGGGTTCCGACCCGGCGTGGCCGAGCGGCTCGGGGTCGGTCCGGATGACTGCTTCGCCCGCAACAAACGACTCGTCTATGGCCGCATGACCGGGTGGGGCCAGGACGGGCCCATGGCCTCGATGGCCGGGCACGACATCGACTACATCGCCATCGGCGGCGCGCTCTGGCCCCTCGGCCGCGCCGACTCCGCGCCGGTCCCGCCGCTCAACCTCGTCGGCGACTTCGGCGGCGGCGGCATGCTGCTGGCGTTCGGCATGGTGGCCGCCCTGTTGGAGGCCGCCCGCTCCGGCGAGGGCCAGGTCGTCGACGCCGCGATGGTCGACGGTGCCGCGTCACTGATGACGATGATCCACGCCTTCCACCGCCACGGGCTCTGGAACGACGAGCGCGGGGCGAACATGCTCGACACGGGTGCACCGTTCTACGAGGTCTACGAGACGGGTGACGGGAAGTGGATGGCGGTCGGCGGGATCGAGGCGCAGTTCTACGCCGAGCTCGTTCGAGGTCTCGGACTGGAGGGCGATTCGTCCTTCCCGCATCAGATGTCACGCGACCAGTGGCCGGCCATGAAGGCGCGTTTTGCCGAGATTTTCAAGTCCAAGACGCGCGACGAGTGGTCGGCGATCTTCGAGGGCACGGATGCCTGTGTCGTCCCGGTGCTGTCGCCGTGGGAGGCGCACCTCCACCCCCACAACGTGGCGCGCTCGACGTTCGTCGAGGTGGACGGCGCGGTGCAGCCCGCGCCGGCACCGCGCTTCTCGCGCACGCCGTCGGCCATCTCCAAGCCACCTTCACCCCCCGGGGCCGACACGGTTTCCGCGTTGGTCGAGTGGGGCATCGCCGAGGATGCCGTGAAGAAGCTGCGCGGGTCGGGGGCGCTCAGCTAGGGCGCACCTCTTGCGTGCGGTTGGCGATCAGCCGATGAGAGCCCGACCGCCAACCGCGAGCCCGGCAGCATCGTTGACTCCGCTGCCACCCAGGCTGCCGGCGAATGGTGCATTGCCATAGTTGAAGACGCCACCGTCGGACGCGACGAACCAGTAGCCGCCGCCGTTCTGCGTCGGCACCATGCCCACGATCGGTTGGTTCAGATGAATGGCGCCGGTGGACCCGAAGAAGGGCGCATTGAAGGAGAAGATGCCGCCATCGGACGCCACCTCCCAGTACCCGCCGGTTGCCGGGTCGGGCGCGATGCCGACCACGGGCAGGTTCAGCGGTCGCCCACCCATCGAGCCGTAGAACTGCGCGTCGCCGTAGGCGAAGATGCCGCCGTCCGATGCGACGAGCCAGTAACCCCTGCCACTGGGCGTGACTGCCATGCCCACGATCGGCTGGTTCAGATGCATGGCTCCGGTGGAGCCGTAGAACGGCGCGTCGCCGTAGCTGAAGATGCCGCCATCGGACGCGACGAACCAGTAGCCCTTCCCATCGGGGGTGGCGGCCATGCCCACGATCGGCTTGTTCAGGTGGATGTTGCCGGTGGAGCCGTAGAAGGGCGCGTCGCCACTCGAGAAGACACCGCCGTCTGCTCCGACCATCCAGTACCCGCCGCCGTCGGGAGTGGCCGCCATACCGACGATCGGTGCGTTCAGGTTGTAATCCCCCGCGCCGTCAAGGTAGACGAGGTAGTTGTCGTTGCCGAATCCTGCAAGCTCGCCGGCTTGGCCATAGATGTAGTACCCGTCGCCCGGGTCGGTTGG
Organism: Acidimicrobiales bacterium; assembly: GCA_036272355.1. Taxonomy (GTDB): domain Bacteria; phylum Actinomycetota; class Acidimicrobiia; order Acidimicrobiales; family RAAP-2; genus Bog-473. The sequence goes on along the minus strand of DATAYX010000413.1, from coordinate 4,839 downwards.
CACGAGGTTGTAGGCCAAGGTGCCCGAGATGTCGTAGGCCCCGCCCGTGCAGGCGAACTGGATTCCAGCGGTCTGAACGGTACCGGACGAGACGACGAATTGGTCGACTTCCATGCTCCATACCGAATTGCAGGATTGTCCATCGACGCTGACCGTGAACTGGGTGAAGTCACCCGACCCGTACAGCCCGGGGCCGCTGATCGGTCCGAATTGCAAAAAGCTTTGTGCTCCCGTCCCGGCTCCGTACGCAAAACATGTGTGAGTAGGTGCATCGGGGGGGCACTGCGACGGGTTGCTGTACTTGTACAGGTTGGAGTTGCCGGTTGAAACCTGCGTCAGGCTGATGATCGCCAAGTTCAGCGGTGCAACTGGTGACGTGATGCGTGGGTGCGCACGTGACGCTGCCCCGATTCCGCTGCTGTTGGTGCCGTGCGGCCCGTAGGAGGTTGCCGCCCCGGCAGGTGCGGTGAGCCCCAACGCCACCACGAGAGCGCCACACGCCACGAAGGCAGAGGCGCTTAGGCGCCGCCTGATCCACTCCGATCCGTGCGTGAGTTGCCAATGGTTGATCCGCATTCCCGCCTCCCGAGGCTCCGTATCGTCGGGGGGATTGTATGCACCGACCCGCCTGGGAAGGGGGATTGTTTACGGCGCGTTGTCCATCAGCACGTCCCGAATGGATCGATCGGCGCCGTCGACTGCCCTTCCAAGACCCACGAATTCGAAGCCTCGTTCATATAGGCGGCCGGGCAGGCATCGGCGATCGCGATGATCGCTTCGCCGGGGCAGACGCCCGGCTCGTTGAGACACGTCATGCCTTCCCGCCCCAAGGCGTTGCCGGGACACTCGAAGGTGAAGCCCGGATACGCGTAGGCGGACAAATAGGCCAGGGCGGCGGGACAACCCCATGCCGATGCCTGGCCATTGGGTGGTACCGCCGCGGACGCTGGAGGTGCCACTGGCGGCACCGGCGGGGCTGGCGGGGCTGGCGGGGGGGTCGTCGCGGGTGCCGGAGCTTCCGCCGGCGCCTGGGGCGGTGAAGTCGTGGACGTCGTGGACGTCGTGGGCGGCACCGTAGAGGTAGTGGTCGTCGTGCCCGCATGTGCGCGGTTCGAGGGGCGGACGAACGAGGCGGCAGCCGACGTTGATGAGCGTGACCGGTGGCCTGCAGTGTGGTCGAAGTTGGCGATCTGGGCGGCGGCAACCGCGCAGACGGAGACCAGCAATATTGGCACCAGCCCGACGGCGCGGCCGCGCCGCGCCGGGGGGGAAGGCATTGGGTGAGAGCTCCTGGGTCTGGAACTTGTAAGCGCGTTCAGTACCCAGTGCGGCCCTTGAGAACCGTGGATAACTCCATTCGCGGCAAAAAGGGGAACGACCGGTCTCGCCCACAACACACGAGCGCCTCACCCCCATAGAGGGGACGGCTTACGGGAGTTGCGGAAGGGGCTGGGGAAAACCATGCAGTAGGGGTTTCATGCGGCGCCGGGACCGAGGGCCGGGCGCGGGCGGCCGACGCGCGGCAAGAGAGCGTCGCCGCCGGGCAGGGGCACGAGGGTCAGAGGCGGACGATCGGGCAGGTGATGGTGCGGGTGATCCCCTCGATCTGCTGGATGTCCCGGACGACCATGCGGCCGAGGTCGTTCATGGAGGGGGCCTCGACCCGGACGATCACGTCGTAGGGGCCAGTCACGGCCTCGGAGAGGGTCACGCCGTCGAGGCCGTCCAGCTCGTCCGCCACGTGCGCCGCCTTGCCGATATCGGTCTGGATCAGGACGTACGCGTGGACGGTCACGGCACACCGTACATTGGCCTCGTGGCCATGTCCGCCCGAGTCGAGCAGTTCAAGGACATGGCGCGTCAGGCGCGCCGTGACCTGTTCGACCAGTCGCACCCCATCGGCCGCCTGTCGCTGGTGCAATGCGCAATGCTCGGTGGGGGGACGCTCGTCACCATCTCGTTGGCCGGGTCGTTGTTCTTCTCGATCTCGCCGAACGAAGCGGACCACAAGGTGCTCCTGTACCTCTTGTTCACGCTGGCGCCCTTCGCCATCGTGTCGCCGTTGCTGGGACCGCTGATCGACCGGAGCCGCGGAGCCCGGCGCGCCATGTGCGTGGCGTCCGCCGCGGGACAGGCGGTCCTGTGTCCCTTGATGGCCATGCACATCAAGGGCCTGCTGTTGTTCCCGCTGGCGTTCCTGGTGCTCGTGTTCCAAAAGCTCTATCTCGTCACCAAGGGCGCGTTGGTACCCGAGATGGCCGCCTTGAGCGCGCCCGACGAGGAGACCGGGGAGCAGGCGGGCTACGCGCCGCTGAACGCGCGGCTGACGCTGCTCGGCACGCTGGCGGGCTTCGTCGTGTCGGCTCCGGGCGCGCTCTTGTACGCGATCGCCGGGTCGCCGGGTGTGTTGATCTTCGCAACGCTCGTCTTCGTCGGGGCGGCCGTGGCGGCGGCCCGGCTGCCCGTGATCTCCGGGCGGCGGGCGGAGCGCCTCTGGAGCGATCACGAGACGCGGGTGCGTGAGTACGGGTCGGAGGGGGAGGCGGCGGCCCGCGAGCGGGACCTCATGGCGTTGCAGCCGATCGCGAACCCTGAGGTGATGCTGGGGTTGACGGCCATGTGCATCGTGCGGGGTCTCACGGGGTTCATGACGTTCATGCTGGCGTTCGGCCTGCGCCGGATGCACGGCGTGGGTTTGTATTGGTACGGGTTGGTTCTGGCCGGGACCGGCGTGGGCGCGATCGTCGGGCTGGTGCTGGTCGGGCGCCTGCGGAAGCGGATGTCGGAGCAGCAGCTCCTTTTGTCGTCCTTGTGGTTGATCGCGGTGACAGCGGGCGGGTGCGCGGTGTGGGGCACGCTCTTTGCGCAGGTGGTGATGGCGTTCGTCGTCGGGCTGGGCGGCGCGGTGGCCCAGCCCTCGTTCGACTCCATGACCCAGCGCTACATCCCGTTGTCCGCGCAGGGGCGCGCGTTCGCCCGGTTCGGGATGCGCCAGCAGCTCGTCTGGGTGGTGGGCTCGCTGATCCCGGTGATCATCGCGTTCTCGTTGCCACAGGGCGACGCGACCATGGCGGTCCTGGCCGCCTTGGGCGGGTTGTCCTACGTCTCGGGCCGGCGTGCGGCGCAGGCGCCGCGCATGGTGCGGAACGTCCGCGACCTCGGGAACCGGCCCGGGAACCCCGGCCGCAACGTCCGCGACGTCGGGGAGTTCGGGGGCTCGGCGGGAAGGTAGGGCTGTAGGGCTGCTGCTACGGCCGCCCCGGGTCCGACCGCGCCACCGCCGCGAGCGTCGTTCGAGACTTACCCGGGCGTCCGGCTGACGTCGGCCCAGATCTCCTTGCCACGTCCGAGGGGCACGCTGCCCCAACCGCTCGCCGTGCCGGACACGATGACGAGTCCTCGGCCGCTTTCCTCCCTGGGTGCAGCGTGTTGCTCTTCTGGCCGTTCGTTCGAATCGTCACGCACTGCGAGCCGCACGAGCTCCTGAGTGAGCTCGATGGCGACCGAGAAGATCGTACGTGCATGGAGCACTGCGTTGGCGGCGAGTTCGTCGGCAACCAATTGGCATTCGAACAAGGTGTCCCGGTCGAGTCCGACGCGTTGGAGCGTCTCCTTTACGAATTGCCGCACCTCTGGCACGCTCTCACGCGAAGGCGTGAACTCACGAAATCCGATCGTGTGCACTTCGAGTAATGCGTGCTCTCGCAGCTCGTCCTCTGGGAGCACGTAGCCCTTGCCCATAGTGAGTGCATACCCGTGTCGTTCCGCGACAAACGATTACGAGGCGGCAGGTCAATTTGCGCGCTCGTGTTCGGTGGCGAATCGGCGTGTCCTCGACCCGGCCTCGAGACAGCAGACCGATAGGTCTGTCAGCCCAGACGCTTCTCCAGCGTGTCGACCTGCGCGGCGAGAGCATCGGGGAGCCGGTCGCCGAACTTGGCGTAGTACTCGCGGATCAGCGGCACCTCGGCCCGCCAGCCGTCGGCGTCGATGCGGAGCAACTCCTCCATGTCGTCGTGGGACACCTCGAGGCCGTCGATGTCGATGGCCTCGACGGTCGGGACCGAGCCGATCGGTGTGTCGACAGCAGGTGCCTTCTCGGAGACGCGGTTGAAGACCCACTCGAGCACCCGCGAGTTCTCGCCGTATCCCGGCCACAGGAATTTGCCGTTCTCGTCCTTGCGGAACCAGTTGACGTAGAAGATCTTCGGCAGGACGTTGCGGTCCGGTGCTTCCGCGCCGATGCGGAGCCAGTGCGCGAAGTAGTCCGCCATGTTGTAGCCGCAGAACGGCAGCATGGCGAAGGGGTCGCGGCGCAGGTTGCCGACGGCACCGGCTTGGGCGGCCGTGGTCTCCGAAGCCATGATCGAGCCGAGGAACACACCGTGCTCCCAGTCGTGGGACTGGAAGACGAGCGGCACGACGCCGGCGCGGCGGCCACCGAAGAGGATCGCGCTGATCGGGACGCCCTTGGGGTCCTCCCATTCGGGCGCGATGGCCGGGTCCTGCGCCGCCGGTGCGGTGAAGCGGGCGTTGGGGTGCGCGGCCGGCGTGTCCGAGGCGGGCGTCCAGTCGTTGCCCTTCCAATCGGTCAGGTGCGCCGGCTTCTCGTCCGTCATGCCCTCCCACCAGATGTCGCCGTCGTCGGTGAGGGCGGTGTTGGTGAAGATGCAATTGCCGTCGAGGGTCAGGATGGCGTTGGGGTTGGTGTGGCTGTTGGTGCCGGGGGCGACGCCGAAGAAGCCGGCCTCGGGGTTGATGGCGTAGAGGCGGCCGTCGGCGCCGAACTTCATCCAGCAGATGTCGTCGCCGACGGTCTCGACCTTCCATCCGTCGATC
>DATAYX010000412.1:0-6865 GCA_036272355.1 Acidimicrobiales bacterium | reverse complement strand
TGCTGTCGCGGATGATGTCGCCGCCGTTCTTCCCGATCGGGCCCACACAGCTCCGAGGCGACTGGGACTTCGGGTACGTCCCCGACGGCGCCTTCGAGGCGGAGGGATTCTCGGTCCTCGCCCGGGACGTGCCGCACAAGGGGGGCCACACCGTCGGCTATCGGGTGAGCGACGGGCGAACGTCCGTGGCGTATCTCCCCGACCACTGCCCGACGGCACTCGGGCCCGGACCCGACAAGGTCGGCGAATACCACGAGGCCGCACTCGAGCTTGCGTGCGGTGTCGACCTCTTGATCCACGATTCGCACCTGCGAGCGGAGGAGGTAGAAGCCGAGGGCTCGTTCGGGCATGCCGCCGCCGAATACGCCGTGCGACTCGGCGAGATGGCGGGCGCACGACGGGTCGCGCTGTTCCATCATCGTCCGGAACGCACGGACACCGAGGTCGAGAGCACCGTTGCCCGCTTCGCCGAAGGGCCGCTGTCGGTCGTCGCGGCCGCGGAAGGCACCACGGTCGAACTGTGAGCGCGTCGCCGTCGCGCCGGGCCGAGGCGACCGTGGTGGGCGCCGGGCCGAACGGGCTCGTGGCCGCTCTCACCTTGGCCCGGGCCGGGCTGGCCGTCGACGTCTACGAGGCCGCGGCCGAGCCCGGGGGTGGCTGTCGCACGGCGGAGCTCACGCTGCCCGGCTTCCGTCACGACGTCTGTTCGGCCGTGCACCCGATGCTCCTGGCCTCTCCCGCCTTCGGGGACATCGACCTGTCGCGGCACGGGGTCCGTCTGCGGACTCCGGAACTGGCGTTCGCGCATCCGCTCGACGGCGGGCGCGGCGCCGGCGTGGGTGGCACGGTCCGCGACGCGGCCGAGTCGCTCGGACCGGACGGCGACGCGTACGAGCGCGCCTTCTCGGGTCTGGTGCGAGATCTCGACAAGGTGCTCCCTGTCTTCCTCGGCACGATGCGCTCGGTCCCACACCACCCGGTCGCGGCCGGCGCGTTCGGGGTCCGCGCCTTGACGTCGGCGAAGGCGATGGCGCGCAGGTTCCACACCGACGAGGCTCGCGCCCTGATCGCGGGCGCGGCAGCACACTCGATGCTGCCGCTGACGGCACCCCTCTCGGGCGCGTTCCCGCGGCTCTTCGTCGCCCTGGCGCACGCCTACGGCTGGCCCGTGGTCGAGGGCGGCACCGCGGCGGTGATCGACGCCCTGGTCGCGGAGCTCACGTCGCTCGGCGGTCGGATCGAAACCAACTACTTGGTCAAGAACCTGGCCGACCTCCCGCCCACGCCGACAGTCGTTCTCGACGTGACGCCGCGCCAATTGCTCGAACTCGCCGACGACCGGCTCCCGCCCCGGTACGCACGCGCGCTGGCGCGCTACCGGTACGGGCCGGGCGTCTGCAAGGTCGACTGGGCGCTGAGCGGGCCGGTCCCGTGGGCCACCGAGGCATGCCGGCGGACCGTCACGGTGCACGTGGGAGGCACGTTCGAGGAGGTCGCCCGAAGCGAGGCAGCGGTGAACGAGGGACGGCACCCGGATCGCCCGTTCTGCCTCGTGGCGCAACCGTGCCTCGTCGATCCGGGGCGTGCTCCCGAGGGGCGGCATACGTTGTGGGCCTACTGCCACGTCCCCAACGGCTCCGACATGGACATGACCGATCGGATCGAGGCCCAGATCGAACGCTTTGCGCCCGGCTTCCGCGACCTGATCCTGGCTCGTTCGACCGTCACGGCCGTCGCCACCGAGAAACACAATCCGAGCCTTGTCGGAGGTGACATCAGCGCCGGTGCCGCCACCCTCCGTCAGATGCTGTTCCGCCCGACGGTGCAGTGGAACCCTTACCGCACGGCGCTCCGCGGCGTCTACCTCTGTTCGGGCGCAACGCCTCCGGGCGGCGGCGTGCACGGCATGTGCGGGTTGGGCGCCGCGCGCACAGCACTGCACGACATCGGTCGCGCCGAGGCCCACTGAAGAAACCGGTGCTCGCGCCGCTTGGTTGCGGCCTCTTCGTAAGCCTCCCTAGCCGGCGAACCGAGCCACCACCGCTTCGCCCACCCGGCGCACCGTCTCGGCGGTGCCCGTGGGCATGTTGAAGATGAAGTATTCGACGCCGGCGGCGGCGAGCTCCTCGACCTGACCGACCAGCTCGTCCGCCGTCCCGACGTTCGAACCCGACGGTTCTTCACCGGTCACCTGGCGCAAGAAGTCGTTCGTCGCTGCCGTCTCCTGTTCGTTCTGGGTCAGGACGAGTGTGGCCAGTCGGCTGACGGTGACTTCGGAGGGGTCGCGGCCGACTGCCTTGCAGTGTCCGTGCAGGACTTCGACCTTGTGGGCGATCGTCGCGGCGTCGCCGAACAGGTTGCACATGTCGGCATACTGCGCGACCAGGCGGAGCGTCCTCTTCTCACCGCCACCGCCGACGAGAATCGGTGGCCCATCCTGCTGCACGGGAGGCGGAATGTTGTGGGCCTCGTGCGTCCGGTAGTACTTCCCGTCGAACGTCGGGGTGGCGCCGGCGAACATGCCGCGGCAGATCTGCAGGGCCTCCTCCAGCCGGTCGAGACGCTCGCCGGCGGATGGAAAGTCAAATCCCAGACCCTCGTGCTCTACGTCGTACCAGGCCGCGCCGATACCAAGGATGGCGCGGCCCGCACTGATGACGTCGAGCGTCGTGACGATCTTCGCCAAGTGTGCGGGATTCCGGTAGGTCACGCCGGTCACGAGCGCCCCCAGCTTGACCCGGGAGGTGCGCGCCGCCATCGCGCCGAGCAGCGTGTACGCATCGAGCATCGGCTGGGACGGTCCGCCCATCGGCGGTAGTTGGTAGAAGTGGTCCATCACCCACACCGAGTCGTAACCGGCCGCTTCGGCGGCATTGGCCTGCTCGAGGACCTCCTCGAAGAGGGCACCCGGGGCGCCGGCGGTGAAGTTGGGGATCTGGAGTCCGAAGCGCATGTCCGCAAGCTATCTGCGAGTAGGCACCGCCGTGCGGGTCGTCACCAGGCGCGGCGACGGCGCAGCCAGGCCAGCGCGACCTCTCCCTGCGCGGCCTGAAAGGGACGCAGGGTCGGAAGGCCGGGTGGAGGTGGCCGCCGCGAGTGCGACACGAAGAACCCGCTCACGGCGGCAAGGAGCACCGACACGACGTCCGGGTCGGCAGACCGCGAGGGTCCGTGGGCGGCCAGGAGCTCTTCGGGTTGCGGCCCACCTTCGAGGACGACCGAGGGCGCCCAGGCCACGAGGTCGAAGACCGGGTTGCCCACGGCGGCGTGCGGCCAGTCGACGAACACGGGTCCGGTGGGACTCATGAGGATGTTGTCCGAGCGGATGTCGCCGTGGACCAGGGTCTGTCCGGCAATGGCTTCAGGCCAGCGTGCCTCGAGAGCCACGAGCTCAGAGAGGTGTGCCCGGCACCACGGGTCGAGGCCCGCCGTGTCCTTCGCCGTCGCCAGCTCGGCCCAACCGCCGAACAGCGTTGCAAAGACCTGCTGGGCCGATTCGAGATGGGCGGCCGGACTCGGTGTGAGCGCCTCGTGCGCCTGCTCCAGGGCCCCCAGCACGGAGTCGAGCTGCGCCCGGTCCCAGGGATGTCGCGGCAACCTCCCCTCGATCGCGTCGAAGGCCAACGCGACCCATCCGCTGTCGTCATGGACGTCCAAGAGGACCGGGAACGTCGCCAAGGCGGGGAGAGCCCCCGAGACCAAGGCCTCCCGCCGGTGGAGCGCGGGTGAATCCGGGTTGAGCTCCTCGCCGACCGCCTTCACGAACACCGCGCCCCTCGGGCACTCGAGCCAGGCTGCTGCGCCCGGCGAGAACCCACCGTGCAGGTCTCGCACCTCCGTGGGGTCTCCGCCACCGAGTGCAGCGGCCCAGGCCTTGACCGCGGCGGGAACCTTCGCCCACGGCAGGTGGACGCCGGCCGCCGGGCCGGTCGGCATCGTCAAGAGGCGGCGGCTCCAGCGGCGGCGAGTGCCTCGGTGATGCTGGCGACGAGACGGCGCGCCGAGTCCGCACTGAGCTCCACCGCGACGCGCGCGCCGGGGCCCCTGGCGGGGTCGGCGAAGTCGATGTTCAGAGTGTGGTCGAACGGGGCGTGGTACGGGTGGTCGAAGTACACCTGCGCCGAGGTGACGTTGAACCATCCCTGCGCGCCTTTGGCGCTGCCCGCGATGTCGGTCGGAACGGTGAGGTACGAGCACATGGTCAGGCCTCCAGGTGGGTGCCGAAGAAATCGAAGATGCGTTGCCAGCCGTCGACGGCGGCCTCAGGCCGGTACGCCGGACGGTCGACGGAGAAGAACGCGTGGCCGGCTCCGTCGTAGCGGTGGAATTCGTAAGGCTTGCCGGCGTCCTTGAGTGCCGCCTCCAGCTCGTCGACGTGTTCGGGGGTGGGGAACTGGTCGTCGTTGCCGAAGAGGCCGAGGAGCGGACAGCGGAGGTCCCCGGTGCGCCCGACGAGCGGCGTTACCTTGAGCGGGAAGCCCTCGGGCACCGTTCCGGTCACGAAGGCGCCGTAGCAGTCGACCGCCGCATCGACGGGGACGCTCACGGCGGTGAGGAACGCATGGCGACCGCCGGAGCAGTACCCGATGACGCCGACCTTGCCGTTCGAGGTCGGCAGCGCGCGGAGGGTCTCGACGGCGACCGTCGCGTCGTCGACGAATTGGCCGTCCGGGACGCCGCCGGCCTCGCGGGTGGCGGCCGCGGCGTCGTCGGGGTCGACATCGAGTCCCTGGCGGGCGTAGAGGTTGGGGCAGATCGCGTTGTACCCGTGCGCGGCGAAACGGCGAGTGATCTCCTTCGTCCCCGAGTCCCAGCCGGGGAGGTGGTGGATCACCAGGACGCCGCCGAACGGGCCGTCGCCTGCGGGCTCGACCTGGTAGGCGTTGATGGACGCGCCGTCCTTGCCGGTGAGGATGACCTCGTCGGCCGTGAGCGCCTCTTGTGGTGCTGCCACGGGAACTCCTCTCGCATCTTGGCGGGTGGTCCTTGGAACCCTATGCGGGTGGCTGTCGGCGCGAGGCGGGTGTGCGTTGGCGTCACCGGGCGGCAACCGCCGTCGAACGGCAAGATGTGGCGGATGCGGCGCCGGTGGCTGTGGGGACGGGCACGGGGGGCGGCCGTCGTGTCAGCGGCCTTCGTGATCGTCGTGGCCGGCGGCCCTCTCGATCCGTCGGCCGGCGGGGCCGTCGCCGCCGTGCGGACCGTCCTGGCCCCGGGCGTGCTCGACGCCCCCGCCGCGGTCGCGCTCGACTCGGCGGGCGACATGTTCGTCGCCGACACCGGGCACTGCCGCATCGTGGTCGTCCCCGCGCACGGCGGGCACTCGTACGGCCTGACGCTGCGGCCGGGTCGCCCCGTGACGATCGCGGGTGGGCACTGCGGCGGATCCGGTGCGTTCGGTCATCCGACCGGGCTGGCCGTCGACGTGACGGGGGACGTCTACGTGGCCGAGGCGAACGAGAACCGTGTCAAGGTCGTCGAGCCCACAGGCGCCGTCGCGAACGTGGCGGGCACCGGGAAGGCTGGCGACGGCGGCGACGGAGGTGTGGCGTCCTCGGCGCAACTGCACGAGCCCCTGGCCGTCGCCGTCGACCACAGCGGCGACCTCTTCATCGCCGACACCGCCAATTGCAGGGTCCGGGTGGTCGCGTCGGCCAGGGGGTCGGTGTTGGGCCAGGCCGTCGAGCGCGACCACATCTACACGGTCGCGGGGACCGGCGTCTGCGGCAGCGCCGGGCAAGGTGGCCCGATCGGCAGCGCCCAGTTGTACGACCCTGTCGCCGTCACGGTCGACTTCACCGGTGACCTGCTCGTGGCGGACCGGGGCGACCAGTCCGTGCTGTTGGCCACGGCAGGCGGCGGGACCTCCTACGGCACCACTGTCGCTGCGGGCGATCTCGGCATCGTCGTGGGCGGGACCGGGAGCTACGGGCCCTACATCGGCGACGGGCTCCCGGCCACGGGAGCGACGGCTGAGCTGAACGACCCACGCGACATCGCGCTGGGACCGAACGGCGCGTTGGTGCTGACCGACGGCTTCATGCACGTGATCCGGGTCGTTCCCGCGCAATCGGGTCCGTTGTTCGGCCGGGCCATGACGGCGGACGACCTGTACACGGTGGCGGGCGCGCTGCCGGTGTCGACCGCCGCCGGCTCCGGGAACGGGACGCGCTGGGTCGTCGCGCACATTGGCACGCCGACCGGCGTGGCGGTCACGATGTCGGGCTCGGTCGTCTACTGCGATGCGGCGACGGGCGCGCTGGTGCGGGTCGGATGAGCGGACCGGGTCCGTCCTTCGGCCGGCGCACGTTCCTGGGCTCGGGCGCCGCTCTGTCCGCGGGGGCCGTGGCGGCGGGGGCGCTCGCCGAGACGGGCGGCGGGGCGGCGGGCGGAGCGCTCTTCGAGGCCGGTCGCCTCGGGGAGGCCGGTGGTGCGGCGGTCGTCCCGAGCGGGCCGCTGCGGGCCGGCTCGCTCACGGTCAACGGCCTCTCCCCTGCGGTGGGGATCGACCCGGACGCATGCCAGTTCGCATGGACACTGCGGGCCGGTGGTCGCGGGGCCAAGCAGCACGCGTACCGGATCGTCGTGCGGCGGACCGACCCCGGGCACGCCGGCCCGGTCTGGGACAGCGGGACCGTGCTGAGCGCGCAACAGGCCTTCGTGCTCTACGGCGGGCCCGCCCTCGACGGGGGCGCCGCCTACGCCTGGACGGTGCAGGCACGGGGCTCCGGGCCACGGTGGGGACCGGCGTCGGCCCACATGACGTTCACCACGGCGCTGCGCGCGGCGGACTGGACGGCGCAGTGGCTGAAACCGGCCGGCGCGTCCGCACAACCCGACCGGGTCACGTATCTGCGCACGGAAG
>DATAYX010000411.1:0-7095 GCA_036272355.1 Acidimicrobiales bacterium | reverse complement strand
GGGGCGCGTGCGCTCGAGGTTCCGGCCGAACCCCGCCTCCGGGTGCCGCTGGCGCCGCCCCTGCGCATGGCCAACCGCGTATCGGTGCGCGTGCTGAACGAGGGCTGGTTCCGCGTGTCCTCGCACGGGACCCTGGTCCCGCTGTCGACGTACTTCCATCCGCTCGACGGGATCGGTGGCTGGAACGTGCTCTACGGCCCCGACGGCTTCGTGCAGTACCAGTTCGCCGTGCCCCCCGAACGCGGCGACGTGGTCGAGGACGCCGTGGAGGCGATCGCGGGATCGGGCGTCCCCGCCTTCCTCGCAGTCCTCAAGCGTTTCGGCCCGGGTACGCCGGGCCCGCTCTCGTTCGCGCAGAGCGGCTGGACACTCGCGCTCGACTTCCCGGTCGGGCCCACCGGGCTGTCCGCGCTGCTCGATTCGCTCGACGAGATGGTCGCCGCCGCCGGTGGCCGCATCTACCTCGCCAAGGACGCGCGGCTCCGGCCCGACCTGGTGGCGGCCATGTACCCCCGCCTGCGCGAGATGGCCGAGGTCCGCCGGCGCGTCGACCCCGAGGGCGTGCTCGCCTCCGACCTCTCGCTGCGGCTCGGGATCTGAGGGCGCTCAGGCCGCCGCGCCGAGCGCGGCGTCGATCGCAGTACGCAGGGCGCGGGCGGCGGCCGCCGGGTCCGACGCCTCGGTGAGGAAGCGCACCACCACGAAGTGGCGCACCCCCGCCGCGGCCATCTCGGGCACGCGTTCGGGGGTGACGCCCCCGGTGACGAACACCGGTACGGCGGAGCGCGCGCCGGCTTCGGCGGCATAGGCCAGGCCGGTACCGGGCCGCCCCGGTTTCGTGGGCGTCGGCTCCACCGGCCCGGCCGAGATGTAGCTCACGTCCTCCGACGCGGCCCCGTCCAGGTCGTCGTGTCCGTGCGTGGACAGCCCGACGATCGCGTCGGGCCCGAGGATGCGCCGGGCGAGGGTGACCGGCGCGTCGTCCTGGCCGACGTGGACGCCGTCGGCACCGCACTCGAGGGCGAGGTCGGGCCGGTCGTTCAGCACGAAGGGCACGCCGTGGGAGCCGCAGACGTCGCCGACCACGCGGGCGCGGGCGAGCAGGGCGCGCGCCTCGAGGTGTTTCTCACGCAGTTGGACGACGTCCACGCCGCCGGCGATGCAGGCGGCGACGAAGTCCGCCAGGTCCGGCCGGTCCGGTGTGCACAGGTAGAGGCGGCGGCCGGAGAGGTCGCGCCGGACGCTCACCCCTTGGCGCGCGCCTTGGCCTTCATGGCCCGCTTGTTCGCCCGCACCTTCTCGAGGCTCTCGTGGCTCGTGATGTCCGCCACCGACAAGAACGCGTCGACGTCACCGTACGGCGTGGTGGCCTTCTCCCAGCCCTGCGGGTGCACCCCGAGCTGCTTGCCCAACAGGGCGGCGAAGATCTTCGACTTCTGGAGCCCGAACCCGGGGAGGGCGTCGAGCCGGCCGACCAATTCGTCACCGTCCGTGACGCCTGCCCAGATGTTCTCGACCTTGCCGCCATAGTCGGTGGCGACGACGCGGCAGACGTCCTGCACGCGCTTGGCCATCGAGCCGGGATAGCGGTGCAAGGCGGGGCGCTCACGGAAGAGCTCGGTCAGGTCCTCGAGGGACATGGCGGCGATGGACGCGGCATCGAGCGGCGCGCCGAGGCGGCGGGACAGCTCGGCCGGCGAGGAGAAGGCCTTCTCGATGGTGACCTGCTGGTCGAGCACCATCCCGATGAGCAGCGCGAGCCAGTTCCCCGTCAGGAACTCGTCGGCGTCCCGGTCCTGGGAGAGGTGCAACACGCCCGCAGCCTACCGCCGCGGCTTCTCCACGAGCTCCCTAGACGGTGGAGGGGTCGCTGGTCGCCTGACCGCGCAGCAGTTCGACCAGCTCCGACTGGGACGCCACGCCGAACTTGTCGAAAATCGCCGAGAGGTGGTTGCGGACCGTGCTCGGGCTGACGTAGAGATCGCGCGCGATGGCGTCGACGCGGTGCCCGAGGAGCAGACGCTCCACGATCTCCCGTTGCCGCATCGTCAGGTCGCTCAGGTCGACAGAGGCCGCCGGGGCGACGTCGTCGGCCGCCTCGACGACCTGCCGGATGCGGGCGAGCTGATCCTCGAGGCGAGCCACGCGCTCGGACTCGGTGTCGCCCGGCCCGTCGGTGTGCAGCAGCGAGATGACCAGTGCGAACTTCTGTGGGACCTGGCCGCGCAGCGGGCTCACCGTGACGCGCGCAGAGAGCCACTTCTCGTCGAGACCGCGCAGGCGCAGGGAGAAGGTCTCCGGCGTCTCGGTGGAGGAGCGACGGCCGAAGGATCCCTCCAGGGTGGGGAGGTCGGCCGGATGCGCCAGCTCCCGGAGCCGGGGCAGGACCGTGGTGCCCCTCGGCTCCGGCCATCCGAGCTGGCCGGCCGACCCGGGCGCCACTTCGATGATCCGCCAGTCGTCGTCCATCGTCGCCATCACGACCCGATTCGGGTCGATGTGAGAGGGTCGAAAGCCCGGCTCGGCGGCAACGGTGACGGGGGACGCACCGGCGGCGGCGGGAACGGCGCAGGCGATCGCCGTCCGGTGCGGGCGATCGGTGCCGAGGGCGAGGATCGAGCAATCGATCTCGACGGTCCCGGCCGGGCGCATCAGGTCCACGTTGCCGTCGACCGAGGAGATGTAGCCGGCTCGGATGCCGCCCATCACGGCCATTGCAACCGGCCTCGCCTCCTCGTCGATGAAGTCGGTGATCAGTCGGCCCTCGACGTCGTCAGCCGTGCGGCCGAGCACATCGGCGAAGGCGTCGTTGCACGACGTGATGGCGCCCGAGCTCGTGTCGATGGTCAAGAGGCCGACGGACGCGCTGTCGATGGCGGTCCGGGCGTCGGCCTCGGGGTGTCGGGGCAGCTCAGTCACTCCACGCTGAATCGTTGGGTGTTCGCGGACGAAGCGCGGCGACTCGGGGCCCGCGCTGCTTGAACAGACAGGTCTGTATAGCAGGTTTTCGCACTCGCGAGGCAAAGATATAGACAGTCCGTCCGCTCGGCGGTAGGTTTTGTGAATCACCAGGGTTGCGCCTGGGTATGTAGGCGGTAGAAATGCCTTCGACGCATAGACCTGATGAGCGGCTACTCGAAACGGCCTATGAGCTGTTCTCGGCGCGCGGCGTGCGCGACGTCGGCGTCGACGAGCTCGTCGAGCGGGCCGGCGTGGCCAAGGCGACGCTGTACCGCCACTTCGCCTCCAAGGACGAGCTCATCCTGGCCTTCCTCCAGCTCCGCGAGGAGCGCTGGACGGTGGGCTGGCTCGAGGACAGTGTGCGGGCACGCGGCGTCACGGCCGAAGAACAGCTCCTCGTGGTCTTCGACCTGTTCGAGGAGTGGTTCCGAGACCCGCAATTCGCGGGCTGCCCGTTCATCAAGGTGTTGCTGGAGATGGGCGCGGGCCATCCGGCCGGCGCCGCGTGCATCGAGCACCTCGAGACGGTCCGGGACTTCCTGACCAAGTTGGCGACGGAGGCGGGCTGCTTCCGCGAGCCCGCCGAACTGGCCCTGTCGCTGCAGCTGCTGTTGTGCGGCAGCATCATCCATGCGTCCGCCGGCTTTCCCGGATCGGCCCAGCGGGCCAAAACGATGGCCAACGCCGTGCTGGAAGAGTTCCGCCAGCCGGCGACTTCGCCCTGAAGCGGCCCCACGAACGCCGGTTTTGCACGCCGGGGTTGGCGGCGGGGCAGACTCTCGGCCATGCACATCCCGGCGAAGGTGGACTACGGCATTCGCGCCCTCCTGGCGCTGGCCGCGGCCGGGACCCCGCAGACCGCCGAGTTCCTGGCCGGCGAGCAAGGACTGCCACCCCGCTTCCTGGGCGCCATCCTGGCCGACCTGCGGCGAGCCGGCATCGTGGCGAGCCAGCGTGGCGCCGAGGGGGGGTACCGGCTCGCCCGCGACCCGGACTCGATCACCATGGCGGACGTGATCCGCGCCCTCGACGGGCCGCTCGCCGAGGTGCGGGGTTTCCGCCCCGAGGCGACCAACTACGACGGGGCCGCCGAGCACCTCCAGGAGGTGTGGGTGGCCGTGCGCGCCAGCCTGCGGTCGGTCCTGGAGAAGGTCACCTTGACCGATGTGATCTCGGGGCGGTTGCCGTCGCACGTGGCGAAGCTGGTCACCGACCCCGATGCCTGGGTCGCCCACTGACCCCGGGGGTCCGCGCGACCACGCCGTCGCGGTGGCGCGGGCCGACTACCTCTGGTTCGCCGACCTCGCGCTCCGCTCCATGGCCCGGATCGTCGCCGACCTCGGTGACGAGGCGGCCAACCGCCGGCCGCCGTTCGCCGGGGCCAACTCGCCTTACGTCATCCTGACCCACTGCCTGGGCGTCCTGGAGTACTGGGCCGGCGCGACCGTCGCCGGGCGCCCGATCGAACGCGACCGGGCCGCCGAGTTCACGGCGAGTGGGCCGGTCGCGGCCCTACTGACGCGGGCGGAGAAGGCGCGGGAGCGGCTGGCCGCGGACCTGGGCGCCCTCGAGGCATGGGAGTTGCCGCACGGTGTGCAGCGCGACCCCGACGATCCGGTGCCCTACGGCGAGACGAAGGGCGCCGTCCTGCTCCATATCCTGGAGGAGCTGTTCCAGCACCTCGGCCAGATGGAGATCACCCGTGACGCGCTCAACATGGCCCCATGACCGCTGATCCGCGCGCGGAGGTGCCGATCGCGTGCAGCCTCGACGCCGCCTCCTTGGCGCACCGGGCCGAGGAGTGGCGCGCGCTGGTGGCGACGTCCGTCATCGCGGTCGAAGCGGAACCGACGGCTGTCCGCCTCGTGCTGGGACCGTCTGCGGCCGCACTCGTCGCGGCAGTGGGACTGGCGCAACGCGAGAAGCAGTGCTGCGCGTTCTTCGACGTCGCGATCGACATCGGGACGCAGCAGCGAACGCTGTCCCTCCGCGTGCCGGACGGGGCCGAGGAGGCGATGGCCACCTTCGTGGCCATGCTCACACCCTGAAGGGCGCCTCCTGTTCGGGGTCGATGCCCGACTCGGCGATCGCGTCGGTGACCACCGAAGACTTCACCCGTCCGTCGAGCGCGAGCTGTTGGAGGACGGCCACCACGAGGTGCGCGGCGTCGACTTCGAAGAACCCGCGCAGCGCGCTCCGCGCGTCGGAACGTCCGAAGCCGTCGGTGCCGAGGGAGACATAGGGGCGCTCGACGAAGCGCGAGATCTGGTCGGGCACGGCGCGCATGTAGTCGGTGATGGCGGCGACGGGGTCGCGGCCATCACCCAAGGCCGCCGTGATGTACGGGACCCGGGGCTCGGACTCGGGATGCAGCCGGTTCCAGCGCTCCACCTCGAGTGCATCGGCGCGCAGGCGGGCCCACGAGGTCACCGCCCAGGCGTCGACCGCCACCCCGTAACGTTCGGCGAGCACTTGCTGGGCCTCGACGGCGACGCGCCACATCGGCCCGGAGAAGCACAGCGTGGCGGCGAGGTCGCCGGACACCTCGGGCCTCTCCGCGAAGCGGTAGGCCCCGTCGATGATGCCCTGTCGCACCGCCGCGCCGTCGTCCCCTTCGGGGAGTGCGGGCATGGGGTACGTCTCGTTGTAGAGGGTGAGGTACCAGAAGTGGTCCGACGGGTCCGGGCCCAGCATGTCGGTGACCGCGGCCTGCATGATCACCGCCACCTCGTAGGCGAACGACGCGTCGTAGACCAGGGCGGCAGGGTTGGTCGAGGCGAGGAGCGGCGACTGTCCGTCGTCGTGCTGCAGGCCCTCGCCCATGAGCGTGGTGCGCCCGGCGGTGCAGCCGGCCAGGACGCCCCGCCCCCGCATGTCGCCGAGCGCCCATGCCAGGTCACCGACCCGTTGGAAGCCGAACATCGAATAGAAGAGGTAGACGGGCACCATGGGCTGGCCCCAGGTGGCGTACGCGGTCGAGAGGGCGGTGAAGGTCGCCAGTGCGCCCGCCTCGGTGATGCCCTCCTGGAGCACCTGGCCCGAGGAGCTCTCGGCGTAGTTGAGCGGAAGATCGGCGTCGACGGGGATGTAGTTCTGGCCCTCGGGGGCGTAGATCTTCGCCTCGGCGATCAGCGGCTCGAGCCCGAACGTGCGGGCCTCGTCCGAGACGATGGGCGCAACGAGCGCGCCGACGGTCGGGTCGCGCACGAGGTTGCGCAGGAGACGGGCGAACGCCATGGTCGTCGAGACGGACTGGGGCCCCGACCCCGCGGCGAACTCCTCGAACACCTTGGCGTCGGGGCGCACGGGAGGCGCCGGCCGCACGACCCGGACGGGCACCGGCCCGGCGAGCACGCGCCCGCGCGCCTTCAGGTACTCCATGGCGTCGGATCCTTCGGCCGGCCGGATGTACGGCGGGTCGCCCTCGAGCGCGTCCTCACCGATGTCGTCGGTCAGGTAGAGGCGGTCGCGCAGCGTGCGCAGCTGCGCCTTGCTCATCTTCTTGATCTGGTGGGTGGCGTTGCGCGCCTCGATCTCGGGACCGAGCGTCCAGCCCTTGATCGTCTTGGCCAGGATGACCGTGGGCGCACCACGCTGCTCGGTGGCGAGCTTGTACGCCGCGTAGAGCTTGCGGTAGTCGTGGCCGCCCCGGGGCAACGAGACGAGCTCGTCGTCGCTGAGGTCCTCGACCATCTTGCGCAGCCGGGGGTCGGGACCGAAGAAGTGCTCACGGATGTAGGCCCCGGACTCGACGGCCAGCTTCTGGTATTCGCCGTCGACCGTGGTGTTCATGCGGTCGAGGAGCACGCCGTCGACGTCCTTCGCCAACAACGCGTCCCAGCGCGAGCCCCAGATGACCTTGATGACGTTCCAGCCGGCACCGCGGAAGACGGCCTCGAGCTCCTGGATGATCTTCCCGTTGCCCCGCACGGGGCCGTCGAGACGCTGGAGGTTGCAGTTCACGACGAAGATCAGGTTGTCGAGGTGCTCGCGGCCCGCGACGCCGAGCGCGCCGATGGACTCGGGCTCGTCCATCTCGCCGTCGCCGACGAAGCACCACACCCGGCTGCCCGACGTGTCGACGAGGCGTCGCAGGTTCAGGTACCGGTTGACGTGTGCCTGGTAGACCGCGGT
>DATAYX010000410.1:0-2902 GCA_036272355.1 Acidimicrobiales bacterium | reverse complement strand
GAACCGCCAGAACGAGAAGCGCCGCCTGCGCAACAAGTCCGTCCGGGCCGAGATGCGCACGCGCGGCAAGTCGGCCGTGACGGCCGCCGAGGCCGGCGCCGACGACAGCGCCGAGCTGCTGCGCCTGGCCGTGAAGCGGATTGACAAGGCCGCGGCGCACGGTGTGATCCACAAGAACACCGCCGCCAACCACAAGTCCCGCCTGGTCCGACGGATCGCCGCCATCGAGGCCTCCGCCGAATAAGCGGCGTCTCCGGCAAGACCCCTCGCGGCTCAGCCGGCTGTCATCTGGAAGGTGAAGATCTTCTCCGGCTCGATGCGCGCCCCGATGGCGTCCGCGTTGTCCAACCACTCCTCGAACGACGGCCCCTGTTTGGGCAGGTACCAGTCGAGCATCGCCTGACGCAGCTCGGCGCACGCCGGGTCCTTCATCGGATGGCACTCCGCCCTTCCGTGCACCGTGACGGCGAGGTCCTCGCCCGGCAGGTACGTGGCGCTCATGGCGGGCCTCGCCGCCAGGTGCCGCATGCGCACCGATTGGATCCCCGAACTGAACCAGAACGTGCCGTGGAGGAAGTAGCCGTCGACCGGTCCCGCCAGCGGGCGGCCGTCCGCGGTCGCCGTGGCGAGCACCAGCAGGCACAGCCCTCGCAACCGTTCCGTCAGCTGGTGCGCGTCGAGCCGCCGCTCGTCGCTGATGATGGCGCGCAGGTGCGGCCCGGCGTTCGCCATCGACGCGTCAAGGAGCTCTTGGAGCCCGTCCAGTTCTTCGGCAGTCTCAAGCATGGGAGCAGTACACCACCCGGCTGCGCGCCGGGGCGTCGGTGCCGGACGACGTCGCCGCCGAGGACGTCCGGCGCCGGGAGCCCACGAGGCGGAGGTCGACCGGTCAGAGAAGTCCGTGCCGCGCCGTCTCGTCTGCTTTGTCGGGGGCGCCGACAGGATTTCCCCGAGGCCCCACCGCAGTCGTCGAGTTGGGCCGCTCGACCCGTGGGCGGCTCAGGATGATCTGGATGGAGGCGATCACCAACACCAGGGCGGTCACGATCCGTTCGCTCTTCCCGAGGTCCTCGAAGAGAGCCGTGAGCTGGATCGCAATAGCCACCGCCTGGGCAATGAGGGCGAGAGCGATGGCCCGCATGCCGGTCACCTGCCGATCGTCGTCGTGGACCGTCGGACTCCGTACCCACGCGGCGTAGGCGATCAGGAGCGCGCCCAGGGTCCAAACGAAGTCGTAGTTGTTCTGGGCGACGCCGCGGGCCTGCTGAACGGCGAACGCTGCGTCCGCGCAGGTGGAAGCCACGATGCCCAGACCGATGAAGATCCACATGGCATCGGGCCGCCAGCCGAGCAGACCGAAGATGCCGAGAAGGGCGCCGACGAGCAGGACGTCGAGTATCGGATAGCCGAAATCGACCGTCGTGGCCAGCCACGAATGGGCCGAGTGGTTGGCCACTGGCTGGACCACGAGGCCGAACCCCGCAACGAGGACGAGCAGCATCACGACGATGCCGTCAATCCAACGGAGGAGCTCGAAGTTCTTGAAGCGGACCCGCACGAGGATCACCATTCCGGCGGCCATGAACGGATACCACAGCAGCCACAGGATGTCGGCGAAGGTGGGATAGGGCGGGTTGGCCTGGCTCCCGTAGACCAGGTCCCACCCGATGGAGCCGGCAGACCACACGGCCATGGCCCCCCCGAAGCACAGCCATGCGCGCCGGGCGACGGGCTCAAGGGCGGCACGGGCGAAGACGAGTACGGCTGCCGACAGGATCACGGCATCGTGGACCCATATCTCAGCGAAGGACGACGGCTGCCAGATCCACCCCAGTTCGTCGATCGCTTCGAGCACGACGAGGGCAAGGAGAACGATCCAGACCCCGAGCAGCCACCGCGGCCACTCGGTGAGCTGGCCGTCGGCGTCCACGCCGAGGTGGGTGCGGCGCCGTACTCGCTCCGTGGTCGAGGTGCTCAAGCGCCCGATCGTTACACGCAACCGGTGCGGACGGCGTTCGACCGTCCCGCGGGTGGGAGGTGGTCGCCATCGAGCCGCACCCGATCCAGACCACGTTCATGGAGGCCGGGGTTCGCGACGTTCAGACGCCACTGACGCCTTCGCCGGCAACGGCGAGCGACAATGACCATCGGTGGCCTCGTTCCCACTCCCGAGCAACCTCGCGGCCGCCTGCCGCGACGACGGCCGCGCCACGTGGCTGGCGGAATTGCCCGAGGAGATCGAGGACATTGCCGCCCGGTGGTCACTGACGCTCGGCGCACCCTTCGAACCGGGAGGGGTCACGGCCTGGGTGGCGCCTGCGACGTCCGCCGAGCTGGGCGCCGTCGTGTTGAAGGTCGGGTCCCGGCACATGGAGGGGGAGGACGAAGCAGCGGGACTGCGCGAATGGAACGGTGACGGTGCGGTGCGCGTGTTCGCCAACGAGCGCCTCAATGAGACGACGACGGCAAGTCTGCTGGAGCGCTGCGTGCCGGGGACCGCGCTGGCCGAACGCCCGGAGGAGGAGCAGGACGTCGTCATCGCCCGCCTCCTCCGGCGCCTGTGGCGGGTCCCGTCCGACGTCGCCGCGTTCCGACCGCTCCAAGAGATGTGCGACCACTGGGCCGACGGTTTCGAACGCAAGCTGGAGCAGGGGCTCGGGAACCAGATCGACCCGGGCCTGGCCCGAGCTGGCGCCGCCCTCTTCCGAGCGCTGCCGTCGTCGGCCGTCGACGAGCAGCTCCTCTGCACCGACCTCCACGCCGAGAACGTGCTGGCGTCGCAACGCGAGCCGTGGCTCGTCATCGACCCCAAGCCCTTCGTCGGTGACCCCACCTACGACGCGCTCCAGCACCATCTCAACTGTCGGGCCCGTCTCGTCGCCGACCCGGAGGCGCTCGCCGC
>DATAYX010000409.1:0-6867 GCA_036272355.1 Acidimicrobiales bacterium | reverse complement strand
CGGCGGCAAGCTGCCGATGGGGCTCTCGGTCGGGCCGCGGGTCGGGCACAACGTGCTCATCGCCGGCGATGCCAGCGGCGCGATCAACCCGTTCAACGGCGAGGGCATCGCGTACGGCTACGAGACCGGCCGGCTGGCTGCAGCTGCCCTCGGCCACGCGCTGACGGGAGCGGGACCGCGCGCGTTGGCCGAGTACGACCGCGAGCTCACCGCTGCCTATGGCCCGTACTTCAAGGTGGCGCGGGCCTTCGTGCACCTGATCTCGCATCCCGACGCCATGCGCGTGTGCGTGAACATCGGCATGCGTTCGGACCTGTTGATGAACCAGCTCCTGCGGATCATGGCCAACCTGATGCGCCCCGACGCACCCGGCCCGGCCGAGATCGGGTACCGCGCGCTCGAGCTGATCTCGCGTTTCCTGCCGGACCCCGACGTCCTGGAGTCGCCGGCCGCCTGAGTCCGGTGTCCCGCCGCCGCGCCCGGTCGGATCACGCCGTGGCCGCCCCGTCCAACGCGGCCCGCCACGGCGCCACGTCGAGACCGGGATACTTCGCGGCCATGGCGTCCACCGTCGCCTCGTTCCAGTACGGGTGTCCCGGGCGGGGAACGCCGAAGAGCGCAAGATCCTCGGGCGACTTGCCGGCCGCGAAGGCGCGAAACGTGCCGTCGAGGCCCAGTCGCCCGAAGGCGTCGTAACCGAACCAGTCGGCCTGGGCCGGCCGGTAGGAGACGACGAGCACGAAGCGGGACGCATCGGCCCGCGCGAAGTCGGTGCCGCGGTGCCACACGTCCGACCGGTACGCCAGCAGCGATCCCCGGCCACCGGTTGCCACGACCTCGTGGCCGTAGAGGTCGTCGTAGGCCACGCCGGAACGGCTTTTCGGCACGACGCGAGGAGGGGCGCAGTCGGCGGAGATGTCGGACAGGTAGAGGAACGTCTCGAGGTGCCAGAAGCCCGGCTCCATCCGGGCCGGGAGCAGTGAGTGGTTGCCGTCCTGATGGAGGGGCTGTTCGTAGTTGATCGCACCGGCCCACTTGCCCCATACCGCCGCCTGGTAGATCCGGAGGTCGTCGTCGCCGAGGGCCAGACGGGCGAACTCGACGAGCCGGGGATGCACGAAGAGGTCGTTCAACGCCGTGCAGCCGGGTTGGGGGAAGCCGCGCATCCCGTCGAATTGCGTCGAGCGGAACTGACGGCCGTCGGGTGACCCGTCACCGAAGCCCGAGGCCCGGTTGTAGTCGGCGAAGGTGTCGCCGGCGAAGAGGCGCTCCAGGTCACCGGCCACGGCGTCGACGTCGTCCCGGGGCACCAGCCCGTCCACGAGCGCCCAACCTTCGCTCTGCCACTGGCGCGCCGCCGTCAGCAGGTCGTCTGCCACCCGCCCACGGTAGACGTGCCGCGCGAGCAGATGGGGGGTCGTTACCCGGCCGGACGGGACCCGAGGACAGCGCGCAGGGATGCCGCCTCGGCCCGCAGTTCGTCCGCCGGCACCTCTGGCGTCGCGTCCCGGTCGAACGCCTCGCTCTCCAGTGGCCCGCCGGCGCGCTCGTCGTCGGCCGGCCGCGGGACGAGGTGGACGTGGAGGTGGGGCACGCCGTTGCCGAGGCTGAGCCAGTTCATCTTCACGGGCCGGTTGCGCTCGGCGACGCCGCGGGCCACGTGGGCCACCTCGCTCCAGAACCCCGCCGCCTCCTCGTCGGACAGCTCCGTCGGCTCGGCCACGTGGCGGCCCTTCCAGATGACGTAGGCGTAGCCGGGCCGCACGGGAAAGCGCCCCAGATAGGCGTCGGTCCACCGTCCCTCGAACACGCGCACGCCGTGCGGCGTCTCGTCCGCACCCGGTTCGCACATCGGGCACCCCTCGCCGCGGGCGAGCGCGGCGAAGTCGGGCGCCCACTGCGTCACGAGGCGGCCACCTCGCTGGCCGCACCCGCCGCGGCCTCCACCACGCGCCCGAGCACTTCGTCGTCGTGGGCGAGGCCGGGGAACAGCACCTCGTAGGGGCCGGGTGCCAGCGCGACGCCGCGGCGCAGCATGGCGTGGAAGAAGCGGGGATAGACGCCGTTGCCGGCGAGCGCCCGGGAGGTGAGGTAGTCGGTGGGCGGCACGAGCGGGCCGTCCGCCGCTGGCGCCATGTACAACCCGACCAGGGGTCCGACCGTCGGTGCCGCCACGGCCAGGCCGCCGCCGGCGATCGCCGACTCGAGCTCCTTGGCGAACCCGCCGACGCGCGCGTTGAGTGCCTCGTAGTCCCCCGGCGTGACCTCGGCGAGGACGGCCAGGCCGGCCGCCGTGGCCAGTGGGTTCCCCGACAGCGTCCCCGCCTGGTACACCGGCCCCTCCGGGGCGAGCTCGCGCAGCAGGTCCCGGCGACCGCCGAATGCGCCGACCGGCAGCCCGCCGCCGATCACCTTGCCGAAGCACCAGAGGTCGGGCCGGACCCCGCTCCATCCCGTGGCCCCCTCCGGGCCGAGGCGGAACCCCGTGATCACCTCGTCGAAGATCAGCAGCGCCCCGGCCTCGTCGCACGCCGCGCGCAGGCCCTCGAGGAAGCCCGGCGCCGGTGCCACCAGGTTCATGTTCGCCGCCACCGGCTCGACGATGACGCAGGCCACCCGCTCGTCGAGTACGGGCACCGCGTTGTAGGGCACCACCTCGGTGTCGGCCACCGCACCCGCCGACACGCCGGCCGAGCCGGGGAGCCCGAGCATGGCGACGCCGCTCCCCCCACCCGCCAGCAGTCCGTCGGAATGCCCGTGGTAGCAGCCGTCGAACTTCACCACCCGGTCGCGCCCGGTCACGCCGCGTGCCAGGCGCACCGCGCTCATGGCGGCCTCGGTGCCCGAGGACACCAGGCGTACCTGCTCGCAGCCGGGCATCCGCGCACAGATGGCCTCGGCGAGGAGCACCTCCCCCGGCGTCGGCGCGCCGAACGTGGTGCCGCGGGCGGCCGCCGCGGTCACGGCCGACGTCACGGCCGGGTGCGCGTGCCCGAGCAGCACGGCGCCGTACGACTGGACCAGGTCGATGTAGCGCGTCCCCTCGGCGTCGGTCACGTACGGACCCTCCCCCGAGACCACCGTGTACGGCGTGCCGCCGACCGAGGCGAACGAGCGGACCGGCGAGTCGACGCCCCCCGGGATGACGCGAGCGGCCCGCTCGGACCACGCCGCGTTCGAGGCCGGCGGCGCCGGCTCAGGCACCGAGCGCCTCGGCCACCTCGGCGGCGAAATACGTGAGGACGAAGTCCGCACCGGCGCGCTTGACGACCGTGAGCTGCTCGAGCGCCACGGCGGGACCGTCGATCCATCCCGCCGCGGCCGCCGCCTTCACCATCGCGAACTCGCCGCTCACGTGGTACGCCGCCAGTGGCACGTCCACGAACCCGCGCGCCGCCGTGAGGATGTCGAGGGAGGTCATCGCCGGCTTGACCATGACCATGTCCGCGCCCTCGGCCACGTCGAGCGCGATCTCGGCCAGCGCCTCGCGCTGGTTCCGTGGGTCCTGTTGGTAGGCGCGGCGGTCGCCGCCGCCGGCGATCGTGACGTCGACCGCGTCGCGGAACGGGCCGTAGAGCGCGGACGCGTACTTGGCGGCGTAGCCGAGGATCGCCACGCTCTCGTGCCCGCCGTCGTCGAGCGCGGCCCGGATGGCGGCGACCTGGCCGTCCATCATCCCGCTCGGCGCGACGACGTCCGCCCCGGCCTCGGCCTGGGCCACGGCGATGCGCTGGTACAGCTCGAGCGTCGGGTCGTTGAGGACGTCGCCGCCGGGCCCGAGCACGCCGCAGTGCCCGTGGTCGGTGTACTCGTCGAGGCACAGGTCGGCCATCACGACCAGCTCGTCGCCCACGGCGTCGCGCACCGCGCGCAGCGCGACCTGCACGATGCCCTCGGGGTCCCAGGCGCCACTCCCCAGCGCATCCTTACGGGCGGGGACGCCGAAGAGGATCAGCCCGGGGAGCCCGAGCCCCGCGAGGCGCTTCGCCTCGACGACGAGCGAGTCGACCGTGTGCTGGACCTCGCCCGGCATCGAGGGAATGGGGACCGGCTCGTCGACGCCCTCCCGCACGAACAGCGGTGCCACCAGGTCGTCGACCCCGAGACGCGCTTCGGCGACCAGGCGGCGCAGCGCGGGCGTGCGCCGCAGCCGGCGGAGCCGGCGCGAAGGGAACCCGGCGTGCTGCTCGGTGGCGTCGGCCTCGGCCATTGGGGGCAATTCTACGAGGCTCCTGCTGCACCCGGCTCCGGGGGCGCAGATTGCGCCGCGGGCCCGAAGTGGTGCGACAGCTCGGCCACGATGCCCTCGGCCGACGCCCCCCACGCCTCCTGCACGCCCGTCAGGCCGGCCGCGCGGGCCGCTTCGGCGGTGGTCGGGCCGATGCACACGACGTGCGCAGGCACGCGCAGGGCGTCCCCGTCGGGTGTGCGCAGCGCCACGAAGGCGTGCACCGACGACGGCGCCGTCAGCACCAGGGCGTCCGCCTCCCCCACGCGTGCCAGGAGCGCCGGCTCCGGCGCCGCCGCCGGCACCGTGCGGTAGGCCTCGACCCGCTGCACCTCCCAGCCCAACTGCGCGAGCCCGCGCTCGATCGTGTCGGGCGCGATGTCCGCACAGGGGAACAGGACGCGCCCGGCGCCGTCACGCTCCGCTGGCGCGAACGCCTCGACGAGACCGCGCGCACTGTGTTCCGCCGGAACGAGGTCCGGCTCGATGCCCTCGGCGCGCAACGCGTCGGCGGTGGCGATGCCCACGGCGGCGACGCGCGCCGTACCGAACGCCCGCGCGTCGCGCAGCGCGGCCACGAAGCGGTCCACTGCGTTGACCGAGGTGAACACGACCCACCCGTAGTCGCCGGCGACGGAGGCGGCCGCGCGCAGCGCCGACCCCCCGTCCGCCGCGTCGACCTGTCGCGTGAGCGCCAGCTCCACCGTCACCGCACCCGCCCGCTCGAGCGCATCGACCAGGCCCCCCGCCCGCGTGCCGCTGCGCGTGACCACGACGGTGCGGCCCGACAGGGCCCGGTCCCCGGGCCCGGCCGGCGGATCGTGCGCCAGCGCCGCCACCGGGCCCACCACGATCACGGCGGGCGAGTCGAGTGCCACCGCCGCCAGGCCTGCCAACGTCGTGTGCGCCACGCGCTGCGCCGCCGTCGTCGCGTGCGCGATGACCGCGGCCGGCGTGTCCGGCGCCCTGCCGCCGGCGATGAGCGCGTCTGCGATGGCGGCGCGCGTCGACATGCCCATGAGGATCACGAGCGTCCCGCCGGCGCGCGCCAGCGCCTCCCAGTCGGGCGACCCCGCGCCCTCGCCGCCGGGCGAGCCCCCGACCCGCCCCGTCACCACGGTCACCGAGGAGGCGACGCCGCGGTGGGTGACCGGGATCCCGGCGATCGCCGGCGCGGCGAAGGCCGACGTCACGCCGGGCACGACCTCGAAGGGGATGCCGGCCGCCGCGAGCGCCTCGACCTCCTCCCCGCCCCGGCCGAAGAGGAACGGGTCGCCCCCCTTGAGGCGGACCACGACGCCGGCGTTCCGCCCGTGCTCGACCAGCAGCCCCGCGATCTCCTCCTGGCGCTCGTCCTGGCCGGGCCGCCCACCGGCGGCGCCCGCCTCCGCGTCAGGACGCTTCCCGACGTCGATCAGCGCCGCCCCGGACCGCGCCAGGTCGAGGAGGGCCGGGCTCACCAGCCGGTCGTAGAGCACGACGTCGGCCCGGGCCAGGAGCGCGGCGCCGCGGCGTGTGAGCAGCCCCGGGTCGCCCGGGCCCGCCCCCACCAGGTACACCGTCACGGTGCCGCGTCCGACCCGACCGGGGCGGCGTCGAACCCCTCGATCGCCGCGCCACCCCCGTCGAGCAGCGCCCGCCCCACCGCGGTCCCGGTGGCCTCCGGGTCGTCCCCCTCCCGGCTGAGCCGGATCATCGTGTGGCCGTCCGCACTGGCGACCAGCCCCGAGACCCGTAACGACGCCCCGCCACCGGAGCCTCCGCCGACCTCCTCGGCCCACGCCCCCACGGGCACGGCGCAGCTTCCGCCGAGTGTGGCCAGCACGGCCCGCTCCGCGCGCAGGGCCCGGTGCGTCGCGTCGTGGTCGACGGCGCCCAGCAGGGTGCGGGTCCGCTCGTCGTCGGCGCGGCACTGCACGGCGATCGCGCCCTGTCCCGCCTGGGGCAGCACGTCCACCGGGTCCAGCACGTCGCTCACCCGGTCGAGCCACCCGAGGCGCTCCATCGCGGCCATGGCGACGACGACCGCGGTGACCCCGCCCGCGCCGGCGGCCGCAACGCGTCGGGCCATGTTGCCCCGCAGGTCTCGGAAGACGAGGTCCGGACGCAGGTAGGCCAGCTGCGCGCGCCGCCGCGCCGAACCCGTTGCGATCAGCGCGCCCGCCGGCAGCTCGGCCAGGAGGCACCCGACCAACGCGTCGCGCGGGTCGGCCCGCGGCGGCACCGCCCCGAGGACGAGCGACGGCGCCATGACCGACGTCATGTCCTTGGCCGAGTGCACCGCGGCGTCGGCGCGGCCCTCGGCCACGGCCGCCTCGACCTCGGTCACGAAGACGCCCTGCCCGCCGATCTGGTCCAGCGCCGACGCGTCCTGGTCGCCCCGTGTCCGCACGACGGAGAGCTCGACGTCGAGGCCGGGGTGCGCCGCCCGCAGCGACGCCGCCACCGACTCGCTCTGGAGCAGCGCCAGTGGCGAGCCCCGGGTGGCCAGGCGCACGGGACGCTTAGAGGTCGAAGAGGATGCGCAGCGCCTCGACCAGGCGCTCGCCCCGGGGTGTCCCCGCGGTCTCCTTGAGCAGCATCGTCGGCTCGTGGAGCATCTTGGCCAGGGCAGCCCGGGTCGCCTGGTCGACGTGGTC
>DATAYX010000408.1:0-4247 GCA_036272355.1 Acidimicrobiales bacterium | reverse complement strand
CGTCGTGGAGCTGGCGGAGTTCAAGATGGCCGTCGACCGTTGGCTCGACGACAACGCCGGCGAGCTCGAGCCCGACTTCGAGGGCATCGGGACGCTGGACGAGCAGATGGCACAGCTGCGCAAGATCATGCGGCTCGGGTACGACGCCGGGTTCACGCGCTGGGGCTGGCCCGAACGCGTCGGCGGCCTCGGTGGCTCCAATCTGCTCCGCGCGTATCTCGGCGAGGCCCTGACGGCACGCGACCTCGTCGAGCCCGGCAACTACTCCATGCCCGAGGTGCTCGCCCCTACGATGATCGACTTCGCTCCCGCCGAGCTCGCCGCCACCATGGTGCCCCGGCTGCTGTCGGGGGAGGAGATCTGGTGCCAGGGTTTCTCGGAGCCCGGTACGGGGAGCAACCTCGCCTCGCTGGCTTGCCGCGCCACGATGGACGGTGACGGGTGGCGGGTGAGCGGCCAGAAGGTGTGGACGAGCCTGGCCCAGTACGCGCAACGCTGCGTCCTCTTGACGCGCACGGGCACGCCCGAGTCGGCCCACCGCGGCATCACGGCCTTCTTCATCGACATGGACACCCCGGGCATCACGGTGCGGCCGATCGAGACCATGCACGGAGTCCCCGAATTCTCCGAGGTCTTCTACGACGACGTCTTCGTGCCCGAGGGCCGCGTCCTCGGCAGCGTCGACGGCGGCTGGGCGGTCGCCACGGACCTGTTGCCTTACGAACGCAGCACCGCGCTGTGGCACCGGGTCACGTACCTCCAGCACCGGCTCGAGCAACTCGTCTCCCTGGCGCCCCCAGGCGCGCTCGACCCCGTCCCACTCGGCGAGGCGATCGAGCAGGTGTGGGCGCTCCGAGCCCGTTCCCGCGCCACGCAGCGTCGTCTCGCTGCCGGCGAGACGCTCGGTGCCGAGACCTCGATCGACAAGGTGCTCCTCGCCACGGCAGAGCAAGCGGTCTTCGACCTGGCGGCAGAGGGACTCGCCTCCTTGGTGACCGTGGGAGCCGACCCCGAGAGCGAACGTTGGCGCGCCGAGTTCCTCTATTCGCGGGCCGCGACCATCTACGGCGGCAGCGCCGAGATCCAGCGCAACATCATCGCCCGGCGGCTCCTCGACCTCGGGGCGGACCGATGAGGCGTGCGTCGTGATGGACGCCGCCGAACGCGCGCTGTTCACCGACACCATCCGCCAGCTCACGGTGCAGCACAGCGGAGACGACCTCGACGCGGCCCTCGCCGGCCTCGGCTGGTCGGAGGCGCTGACGGTGGACCGTCCGATCGCCGTGTCCGCGCTGTTCGAAGCCCTCGGGGAGGCCAACGCGACGTCGTCGGCACTCGACAAGGTGTTGTGTTCGGTGTTGACACCGGGCGACACCGATGGCGCGGCGGTCGCGGTGCCGCTGATCCATTCCTGCGACGCCCCCGGCCGGGTGGACGGGTCGGAGGTCACGATCCACGGCCTCGGCACGAGGGCACTCGGACGGCACGACGCCGTACTGGTCGTGGCGTCCGATCAGCGCGGTGATACGTCCTTCGTCGTGCCGACCGACGCACTGAAGATGTCGAGCGCGCCCGGGTTGGACCCGGATCTCGGTCTCGTGGAGGTGACCGGCTCGCTGGAGCGGGCTTCGCTGGCGGGAGAGGCCGTCGTCGACTGGGGCGCTGCCGTGGCGGCGGGACAACTCGCACTCGGGCACGAGCTGGTGGGGGCGGCGCGCACGATGCTCGAGCTCGCGCGCGTGCACGCGGTCGAACGGACGCAGTTCGGACGCCCGGTCGCGGCGTTCCAAGCGGTACGGCACCGGCTGGCCGAAAGCCTCGTCGCCACCGAGGCGGCTGCGGCGCTGTTGGCCGCGGCGTGGCACGAGCCGGACCCGGTCGTCGCCGCCATGGCCAAGGCCGTGGCGGGGCGGTCCGCCCGCACCGTCGCGCGCCACTGTCAGCAGGTCCTGGCCGGCATCGGCTTCACCACCGAACACACCTTCCACCACTACTTCCGCCGGGTCGTCGTGCTCGACCAGCTGCTTGGCGGCCACCACGTCCTCACCCGGGGGCTCGGCGCCGACGCCCTGGCCACCGGGTCGTTGCCGGCCGTGTTTCCCCTCTGAACTACCGGCCCCAGGCCGGGACCGTCGGCGGTGAGGCCGTCCGGCGGGTCGATTATGCTTCTATCAGTTTTTGATAACCAGGTTTCCGCTTGGTGAGAGACACCCGGCAGAGGAGGGGTGGGCGATGGCACTGACGACCGGTCACGAGGTCAGGATGCTCGTTGACGGAAAGCTCATCGAGGCCGACTCGGGGACGACCTTCGAGAACGTGAACCCGGCGACCGAGGAGGTGCTCGGGCCGGTCGCCGACGCGTCGGCCGACGAGATGCGCCGGGCCATCGACGCGGCGCGCCGGGCCTTCGACGAGTCCGACTGGTCGACCAACCGGGAACGGCGCAAGGAGTGCCTGGGTCAGTTGCAGGACGCGCTCGAACGCGAGCGCGAGGAACTGCGCGAAGAGCTGATCCTCGAGGTCGGCTGCCCGCGCATGACGACCCACGCCAACCAGCTCGACATCCCGCTCGACGGCGCCCTCAAGTACCCGATCAAGCTGATCGACGAGTTCAGTTGGCGCAGCGACCTGCCCGAGGCCGTCGACCGCCGGGGCACGACCAACACGCGGCAGATCTGGAAGGAGCCGGTCGGGGTCGTCGGCGCGATCGTGCCGTGGAACTTCCCCTTGGAGGTCACGCTGAACAAGCTCGGACAAGCGCTCGCGACCGGCAACACGGTGGTGCTCAAGCCCGCGCCCGACACGCCCTGGAACGCCACCCGGCTGGGACGCCTCGTCGCGGAGCAGACCGAATTCCCCGACGGCGTCCTCAACGTCGTGACGTCGTCGGACCATCTGGTGGGTGAAGAGCTGACGCTGTCGCCCAAGGTCGACCTGATCTCGTTCACGGGCTCGACCGCGGTGGGCAAGCGCATCATGGAGAAAGGGGCGCCGACCCTCAAGCGCGCCTTCCTCGAGCTGGGCGGGAAGTCGGCCACGATCGTGCTCGACGACGCCGACTTCGCCACCTCCGTCCCGTCGGGCATCGCAGTGTGCTTCCACGCCGGCCAGGGTTGCGCGATCCAAACCCGGATGCTGTTGCCCCGGTCGCGCTACGACGAGGGAGTCGAGATCCTGAAGGCGACGCTGTCGTCCGTCGCGTACGGGGACCCCCAGCGCCCCGACGTCCTCATGGGCCCCGTTATCTCGGCGAAGCAACGCGACCGGGTGCTCGGGTACATCGAGAAGGGCGTGGCCGAGGGGGCGACGCTCGCACTCGGGGGCGGTCGGCCCGCGGACCTGCCCAAGGGCTGGTTCGTGGAGCCGACACTGTTCACGGACGTCGACAACTCCATGACCATCGCCCAAGAGGAGATCTTCGGGCCCGTGCTCGTCGTCATCCCCTTCCAGGACGACGACGACGCGGTGCGCATCGCCAACGACAGCGTGTACGGGTTGTCCGGCGGCGTCTTCTCCGGGTCTTTGGAGCGCTCACTGCGGGTCGCCGAGCGCATCCGGACGGGGACCTTTGCCGTCAACGGCGGGATGCCGATCGGCCAGGCCGACATCCCCTTCGGCGGCTACAAGCACAGCGGGATCGGACGCCAGAACGGCCTGGCGGGGTTCGACCAGTACCTCGAGACCAAGGCGGTGGCCTGGCCGACGCCCGCCTAGCGATTCGGGATCAGGGGCGACGGCGATGACCGACCACAGCTCTGTCCTCCACGCGCACGGCTATCACAAGCTCCGGGTGAAGGACGTCGTGCGCGAGAC
Source organism: Acidimicrobiales bacterium (assembly GCA_036272355.1). Lineage (GTDB taxonomy): Bacteria > Actinomycetota > Acidimicrobiia > Acidimicrobiales > RAAP-2 > Bog-473. Next base: position 434 of record DATAYX010000408.1, on the reverse strand, counting down.
GCACGACGCCAGCTCCTTCGTGCTCGAGATCCCCGACGACCTGGCGGCGACGTTCCGGTACCGACCCGGACAGTTCTGCACGTTCCGAGTGCCGGTGGACGGCGTGGAGCGGGTGCGCTCCTACTCGATGTCGAGCGCGCCCCAGATCGACGCCGACCTCACCGTCACGGTCAAGCGCGTGACGGGCGGCCTCGTCTCGAATTGGTTCCTCGATCACCTCCACGCGGGCGACGTCATCGAGGTCACGAAGCCGGCCGGCGTGTTCTGCGCGAAGGAGGACGCCGAAGAGCGGGTGCTCGGGTTCTGCGGCGGCAGCGGCGTCACGCCCGTGATGTCGATCGCGAAACACGTGCTCGCCAACACCGGGCGCTCGGTGCGGCTCCTCTACGCCAACCGCGACCGCGCCTCGGTGATCTTCGACGCCGCGTTCGAGA
>DATAYX010000407.1:0-3691 GCA_036272355.1 Acidimicrobiales bacterium | reverse complement strand
GCAGCCAGCCGGCCGGTCTCGTAGCCGTACGCGATGCCCTCGCCGTTGAACGGGTTGATCGCGCCGCTGGCATCGCCGGCGATGAGCACGTTGTGCCCGACCCGCGGCCCGACCGAGAGCCCCATCGGCAGCTTGCCGCCGGTCGGCGGACCGAGGCTCGTCCCGGGGCTCAGGCCCCACGACTTCGGTGCGTAGTCGACGAAGGTGTCCATGAGCGTGCTCGTGTTGACGCCCTTCCAGCGCTGCTCGGTCGACAAGAGCCCGACGCCGACGTTGACCCGTCCGTCGCCCATCGGGAAGATCCAGCCGTAGCCCGGCACCACGGTGCCGTCGGCGTCACGGATGTCGAGGTGCGACTCGATGAAGGGGTCGTCGTGCCGCTCGGAGCGGTAGTACCCGCGCAGCGCCATGCCGAGCGGCAGGTCGCGGCGGCGCGACGTGCCCAACATCCGGCCGATCCGCGAGTTGGACCCGTCGGCGATCACGACGTAGCGCGCGTTGAGCACCCGCGTGCTCGAGGCGCCCTTCTCCTTGATCGTGACCCCGGTCAGCGCGGGGAGCGGCGACGCCGGTAGCGCGTCATCGGTCACCACACCGACGACCTCGGTGCCCTGCAGCAGGGTCGCTCCCGCCTTGGCCGCCCGCGCCGCCACGAGGCCGTCGAGGTCGTGACGGGTGATCGTGTAGCCGTAGTCCGGGAAGTGTGGGTGCTGGGGCCACTGCATCTCGATGGACTGGCCGAAACCGAAGGCCCGCAGCCCCGAGTAGCGATGGGAGCCCGCCAGGGCATCCTCGAGTCCCATGTCGGCAAGCTGCCGGACCGCGCGCGGGGTCAACCCGTCCCCACAAGTCTTCTCCCGCGGGAACGTCTTCTTCTCCACCACGACGACGTCCCACCCCGCGTCCGCGAGCCAATAGGCGCACGCCGAGCCCGACGGGCCCGCACCGACGACCACGACGTCGTGCACCTGGCCGCCCGCCCCTCGCGGCTTCGCCGGCGCGGAGCGAGGGGAAGCGGCGGTTGCCGCGCCGCCCGTTGCGCCCCCGGGGTCCGCCGCCCGCTTGGCCGGAGCCTTCTTGGCTCGCGACGTGGAGGCGGACCCCTTCGAGGGGGTGCTCTTCGGCGCCGGACGTTTGGCCGGCGGCGCCGCCTTCGACCCTGCGGCCTGCGTCTTCGCCTTCTTCGCGGGGGCCTTGGCCGCCTTCGCCGGCTTCTTGGGGGCGCCGGACGGGGGTGTCGTGTCTGGTGCCGTCACAAGGGCATCGTAGGCCCGCGGCCAGGGCCTCTAACCAGCGTCGCGGATGTGCCCGCGAAAGGGGTCGCATGGTAAAAACGGGCCACCGTGGACCAGTACCTTCCGATCCTGATTTTGGCGGTTCTGGGCTTCGCGTTCACCGTCTTCTCTCTGGTCTCCTCTGCGCTGCTCGCGCCCAAGAAGAAGCCCACGGCCGCGAAGCTCGCGCCCTACGAGTGCGGGATCGTGCCCAATGTCGAACCGCCGCAGCGGTTCCCCGTGCGCTTCTACCTCGTGTCGATGATCTTCATCATCTTCGACATCGAGATCGTCTTCCTCTACCCGTGGGCCATCGTGTTCCATCAGATCGAGACGTTCGGCCTCGTCGAGGTGATCGTCTTCGCCGCCGTGGTCTTCGTCTCGTTCGTGTACCTCATCTCCAACGGCGCGCTGACATGGGGCCCGCCCAAGGCGCTGCAGCCGGGCATGCCGAGCCGCACGTCGGAGTCGACCATCACGCGGATCAGCGGCGGCCGCGCCGTACCCGACGAGGCGGCCTGAGATGGGGATCGAGGATCTGCAGCACAACTTCCTGACCGGCAAGCTCGAGGACATGGTCAAGTGGGCCCGCCGGAACAGTGTCTGGCCGGCCACGTTCGGCCTGGCCTGCTGCGCCATCGAGATGATGTCCGTCGGGGCCGCCGACTACGACATCAGCCGGCTCGGCATGGAGGTGTTCCGGGCTTCGCCCCGCCAGGCCGACCTCATGATCGTGGCCGGCCGAGTGTCCCAGAAGATGGCCCCCGTCCTGCGCCAGGTCTACGACCAGATGATGGAGCCCAAGTGGGTCATCTCCATGGGCGTCTGCGCGTCCACCGGGGGCATGTTCAACAACTACGCCATCGTGCAGGGGGTCGACCAGGTCGTGCCGGTCGACGTGTACGCGCCGGGCTGCCCGCCGTCGCCCGAGACGCTGCTGCACGCCATCCTGACGCTGCACGAGAAGATCCGCACCGGCGAGATCACGCGGCGTCCCGGGTCCTCGGTTCCCGCCGGCGAGCAGGCGACGGGCGGCTGGGTGCCCTCCGTGCCCGACGCCGTGCGGGTGGCCACGCCGCGGTGAGCGACGCCGCGACCGCCGCGCCGGCGGCGACGCCGTCGAGCATCCTGCCCGAGGTGCCCCGCCTGCCCGACCGCCTGGTCGACCAGCTGGCGTTCCCCGGACGCGACACGTACAAGCGCATGGTCGCCGCGTTCCGCGAGGCGGGGTTCGAGATGTGTGCAGACCTGTGCGCGGTCGACTACCTGACGCACCCCGGCCGCTCGCTGCCCGACGGCATCAGCCCCGAGCGCTTCGAGGTGGTGGTGAACCTGCTGTCGCTCTCCATGCGCCAGCGCGTGCGTGTGCGCGTCCAGGTGCCCGAGTCCGATCCCGTGGTCGAGAGCCTGTTCGAGGTCTACCCCGGCACCGAGGCCATGGAGCGTGAGGCGTACGACATGATGGGCGTCGTTTTCGCCGGGCACCCCGACCTCACGAGGATCCTCATGCCCGAGGACTGGGAGGGGCACCCGTTGCGCAAGGACTACGGCGTAGGCCGCGTGCCGGTCCAGTTCAAGGAAGCCCCGGGCCCGCGATGAGCGACGAGCGCGACCAGCCAGGCGACAACGCGGCCGGCAACGACGATTTCGGGCTCGAGACCACCGAGCGCGCCCACCGCGAGGCCGAAGAGCACCGCTACTTCCAGGCCGAGACGTCCGAGGGGGCCCAGGAGCTGCTCCCCCGCGGCACCACCCCCGCCGGAGAGCTGCGCAGCGAGGTCGGCGCGGTCCTCCGGCTGCCCGAGGGCGGCTACATCGACCCGGGCGACATCGACATCGAGCGTCGCGACGACCAGACGATGATCATCAACATGGGCCCGCAACACCCGTCGACCCACGGGGTGCTCCGGCTCATGCTCGAGCTCGACGGGGAGACGGTGCTGCGCACCAAGCCGGTCATCGGCTACCTGCATACCGGCATGGAGAAGACGGGTGAGGAGCTGACCTACGTCCAAGGCTGCACGAACACCACCCGCATGGACTACCTGTCGCCGCTGCACAACGAGCTGGTGTTCAGCCTGGCCACCGAGGCGCTGCTCGGCGTGGAGCTGCCGCCACGGGCGACGTGGATCCGCATGCTGCTCTGCGAGCTCAACCGGGTGTCCTCGCACCTCATGTGGATGGCGACGAACGGCATGGACCTCGGGTCCACGTCGATGATGATCTACGGATTCCGCGAGCGCGAGATGGTCCTCGCCTTCTTCGAGAAGACGACCGGCCTGCGGATGAACCACAACTTCATCCGCCCGGGGGGCGTGGCCGCCGACCTGCCCGACGGGTGGCAGGAGGACGTCGAGATCATCTGCGACACGATCCTGGCGCGCACCTACGAGTACGACGAGCTCCTCACGGGGCAG
>DATAYX010000406.1:0-5206 GCA_036272355.1 Acidimicrobiales bacterium | reverse complement strand
ACGACGGCGGTTTCGAACACGCCGGACGAGTCGTCGTCGTAGTGCGCCGCGATCTCGCCCACGAAGGGGCTCGTGCGCTCCGATGCCACCGTCGCCGGCTCCGGCCGGCTTCCCTAGTCCGTCTTCACGATGAGCACGGCGCAGTGCGCGCCGTGGGCGACCGAGTTCGGCACGCTGCCGAGATACCGGCGGGCTCCTCGCATCCCCTTGCTCCCCACCACGATCAGGTCCGCGCCCACCTCGACCGCCGTGGACAAGATCACATCGTCCGCGCTCCCCTGCGCCGCATGTGCCTCCACCGCCAACCCTTTCCCGTGCTTCTGCAACGCTTCCTCGCCCACGCGCTTGGCTGCCTCCTCGAGCAGAGCGGCCCCGGCGCCGGAGTCGACCAGCGGCGCGCCCGTCGTCGAGGCCGAGGCCGCGCTGGAGCGCGAGGCGCGGGTCGCCGTGACGATGTGCAACTCGGAGCCCCAGGAGCGAGCGATCTCCGCCGCTGCCTCGACCGCGCGGTCGGCGGTCTCGGAACCGTCGGTCCCCACTACAAGCACCTTGTACATGGGTGATCCCCCTTGTGCGCCGGAAGGTTCAGCGTAGCGGGACGGACCTTGCGGCCGCAGGGTGAACGACGCGCATGTACGGGGGGTGCAAGAGTGGCCACACCATGGAGGCGGCATGGCTGTCCGGACGAGAGCGAGGGGGACGCGCCGCCACGCGACGGGCGCTGGCCGTCGCGTGTGGCGTCGTGGCGGCTTCGGGCCTGCTCGCCGCATGTGGTGGCGGCGCCTCCGGACCCGATGCGACCGTGAACCAGTACGTCGCAGCATGGGGCCACCAGGACTACCGTGCCATGGAGCGGCTGGTGGCCAAGCCTCCGGCCGACTTCGTGTCGTTCAACCGCGAGGTGGCGAAAGACCTCCGCCTCACCTCCGCCACCTATGACGTGGGCGCCGTGTCGACCACCGCCCACGGCGCCACTGCGGCAATCACGAGCCACCTCGTGCTCGGCACGATCGGCTCCCTGAGCGTGCACAGCACGTTGCACCTCAGCGACGCCTCGGGTCCGTGGCGGGTCGTCTGGTCCGCGCGCTCCATCATCCCGTCACTCGGGCCGGGCGACACGGTGGCCACGACCGTCACATGGCCGGCCCGGGCGGCCATCCTCGGGACCGGCGGTGCACCGCTCACGACCGACGCGCCCATGGTCTCGGTGGGCATCGAGGGCTCACGCGTGACGGACCGCAACGCGCTGACGGCGGCCTTGCTGCAGACCGGCGCCACCACCGCCCAGATCCAGACGGCCGAGCTGACCGCGCAGGCCCATCCCACCTGGTTCGTCTCCGTGATCTCGCTCACCCAGGCGCGCTACGACCAGTTGAAGCCGGTCGTCTATCCCGTCCCGGGCACCGTCTTCAACACGTTCGGCGCCCGCAGCCCCCTCACCCCCGAGCTCGGCGCCCACGTCGTCGGCTCGGTGGGTCCGGTGACGGCGCAGCAGATCCAGCAGCTCGGTCCGGCGTACTCGTCCGGTGACACGGTCGGTCAAAGCGGGATCGAGCAGGCCTACGAGCGCCGGCTCGCCGGCGCACCCGGTGCCACCGTCGCCGTGACCGATCACGCCGGCACCACCGTGGCGACGCTGAAGCGCTTCCCCGACCAGCCGGGCACGACCGTGCAGACGACGATCGACCCGCCGATCCAACAGGCCGCCGAATCCGCGCTCGGCGGCGAGACCTCTGCCGCCGCCCTGGTCGCGCTCCAGGCGTCGACCGGCGACGTGCTGGCGTCCGTGAGCCTGCCCGACAGCCAGCAGTCCAACGACGCGTTCACCGGGGCGTACCCACCGGGATCGACGTTCAAAGTCGTCACCTCGGCCGACCTGCTCGAGCACGGTGCGACGCCGTCGAGTCCGGCGTCGTGCCCGTCGACCATCACCGTCAACGGCAAGGTGTTCCACAACTTCGAGGGCGAGACCACGTCCTCGCTCTCCCTGCTCCAGGCATTCGCCATGTCGTGCAACACCGCCTTCATCGGCCTTTCGAGTTCGCTCCCCGCCGCGAGCTACGCGACGACCGCCTCGCAATTCGGAATCGGCGTTCCCATCAAGATGGGTCTTTCGGCCTTCGGCGGCAAGGTGCCGACGCCCGCGTCGAGCTCCGATGCCGCCGCGACCGCCATCGGGCAGGCCCAGGTCGAGGTGTCGCCGCTCGCCATGGCGAATGTCGCCGCCTCGATCGACTCGGGCAGCCTTCGCCTGCCCCGTCTGGTCTCGGGTGCGGGCGACGAATCGGCGCCGGCCCAGGCGCTCGATCCAAACGCCGTGGCCAGCCTGCGGACGATGATGCAGGCCGTCGTCACGAGCCCGACCGGCACCGCGGCGGGCGCCGGCCTTCCGTCGGACACGTTCGGCAAGACGGGAACGGCGGAGTTCGGGAACGCCAATCCGCCGCAGACCGACGCCTGGTTCATCGGATACCACGGCGATCTGGCGTTCGCCGTCCTCGTCGTCGGCGGCGGCGTCGGCGGTACGGTCGCGGCGCCGATCGCCACTAAGTTCCTGAATGCGGTCGGGTCGACGCCCGTGCCCTAGCCGCGCGTGATCGACGCCCTCGCCGGATGCGCAAGGTCCGGACGATCGACGGGTCATGCGACATCTATGGTGCGGGCGGTGGTCACGCTCGACGACGCGGTGCGCATCGCGACGGCCTTGCCCGAGGTCACCGAGGGCACGCGCTACGGCAACCGGACGTGGTTCGTGGCAGGAAAGGCGTTCGCCTGGGAACGGCCCTTCTCGAAGGCCGACATCAGGCGGTTCGGCGACACCGCCCCGCCGCCGGGCCCGATCCTGGCGCTCGTCACGGCCGACCTCGAGGAGAAGGAGGCTGTGCTCGCCATGGGCGCCAAGGGGTTCTTCACGATCCCGCACTTCGACGGTTTCGCCGCGGTGCTCGTACAGCTGCAGGTGACATCGAAGAAGGCGTGGCGCGAGGCGATCGAGGACGCGTGGCTCGCCTGCGCGCCCGAGCGCCTGCGACAAAGCTTCTCATCGGGCGGCCGCCGGTAGGCCTCGGGCATCAGCGTCGAGGCGGCGCACCGACGCACCCAGACGTCTTCCGTAGCCCTCGCCGGACACTGCGGGCTCGACGAGTAGAGGCGGACGACCCGGCTCGTGATTGATCGCGGCCGCGGGACTGGCTAGAGCTCTACATAGCAGTTGCAGTAGGGTCCCGACAATGGGAAGCGACATCGTGATCGTCGGCGGCGGCTCTGCCGGCTGCGTTCTCGCCGACCGATTGAGCGAGGACTCCGATCGGTCGGTGCTGCTCCTCGAGGCCGGGCCTGATCACCCCGACGTGGGCACGCTGCCCCGCGACGTTCTCGATTCGTCGCAGCCGACGGTCGATCACGACTGGGGCTACTCGGCCGACGCTCAGTTCGGCCGTGGGATAGAGCTGCCTCGAGCGCGGATCATGGGCGGCTGCTCGGCCACGAATGCGTGCTTCGCACTGCGAGGTGCGCCGCACGACTACGACACGTGGGTCGCCTTGGGCAATCCCGGCTGGAGTTTTGCCGACGTCCTCGGCGACTTCCGTCGGCTGGAGAACGACGAGGATTTCCGGGACGACTGGCACGGGTCGGACGGACCGATCCCGGTTCGCCGTCACCCGGCCAGCGAGCTCAACCGCGCCCAAGCGGCCTTCCTCGATGGCGCGGTCGCCGTGGGCCATCGCTACGTAGAGGATCACAACCGACCGGGGGCGGTCGGCGTCGGTCCGACCCCACGCACCGCCCGCGAGGGGATGCGGATGAGCACGGCGGTGACGTACCTTGCCCGGGCCCGGTCACGCCCGAACCTCACCCTGCGCCCGGAGACAGTCGTCGCGCAGATCGAGTGCACGGGATCGCGGGCGACAGGGGTCCGCCTCCTCGACGGAACTGTCATCGACGCTGATCGGGTCGTGCTCACCGCCGGGACCTACGGCAGCCCCGTCATCCTGGCGCGCTCGGGCATCGGTCCGGCCAGCGACCTCCGGGCACTCGGGATCGCGCCCGTCGCGGATCTCGCCGGTGTCGGCAGGAACCTCAGTGACCACCCGTTGCTCTCGCTGGACCTTCCGACTCGACCGTCTCCGGGCCCCAGCCGCTTCCAGGTCCATGTCAGCTTCCATTCGCGCTCGGCGAACCCGTCCGGGCCTCCCGACTTGCTGCTGTTCTGCGCGGGCCCGTTCGAAGTCGGGGCCGACAAGGTCCAAAGCGGCGCCGTGTTCGGAATCGTGGCCGGCCTCATGGCGCCCCGGTCACGCGGTTGGGTTCGGCTGGCGTCCGTCGATCCGATGGATCCACCCCGAATCCATCCCGCGCACCTCGAGGATCCCGTTGATCTCGAGCGAATGCTCGATGCCGTCACCGAAGCGCGCCTGCTCGCCCGGAGTGGGCCGATCGCCGCGATCACGTCCGGCCCGGAGCTCTCGCCCGGTTCAGCGGTGACGACCGATGACCGCGCTGCGCTCGCCGCATGGGTCTGCAGCGCGGTGTCCAGCTACCACCACCCCGTGGGTACCTGCGCCATGGGGCCCGATCCAGATCTCGGCGCGGTGACCGACGCACGCGGTTCGGTGCACGGGATCGACAATCTCACGATCGCCGACGCATCGGTCATGCCCACGATTCCGACCGCGACGACGAACCTGCCGACGATCATGCTGGCTGAACACATCGCTCGGTGGCTCCGCAACGCCTAGCCCGAAGCCGAGCAGCGGTGCACGGTCTCCTCGCGGCACCGTGCACTGGCCCGAGAGAGACGGCCAGTCGCCGGCACCCGCGGGACGTACGGGTGCGTGTCACGACGCCGTCAGTACTTACGGTTCGATACCCGCCTTGCGAGCCAAAGCTTGAATCGTTCCCATCGACTCTTGGTGCTCGGCACGACTCGAACGTACACCAGACCGTCCGCGTCTAGGCGGGATCGTCGACGAACCTCTTGAGGGCGCGCAGGTAGGCCCCGGTGCTCCCTCGCTGGATGCCCCGTCCGATCGGGCCCGACAGACGGACGAGGGGATCGCCCGGACGCGAGAACGCCTCGATCTCGAAGTGCACGGCGCCGTCGGGCGACAGCGAGATCGCGAACGACTCCTCGCCTTGCTCGGGATGTCCCGGCAAGGTGCCGTAGGCGAAGCCCCATCGGGTCTGGCCGTCGACGACTCCCACG
>DATAYX010000405.1:0-9097 GCA_036272355.1 Acidimicrobiales bacterium | reverse complement strand
GCGAGACGGGGTGGTCGAGACAGTCGATGGCCACCGCGGCGTCGCTGCCGTTGGGCGACCCGTTCTTGTTGTAGTTGTCCGACATCGTGACGACCGGCGCGCCGTTGCCGGCCGCGTCGGCCGCCAGCGCGTCGCCGAGCTCGGGCCAGTCCACCCGTGAGTAGAGCCCGCCCAACAGCGCGTCGTACAGCTCGCCCGCTCCGGCGGCGCGGCCGTTGCCCGCCGGCACCGGGTTCGCCGCACTGGCGCCGATCTGGGCCACGAGGTTGGCCGTGGGATCCGCTCCGGTGTGCCACGGGCACGTGCTCGTGCCGGCGCACCACGAGAAGAAGGACTGCAGCGAGGCCTCGAAGCCGGTCGCCTGGCCTTGGGTGATCTGGTCGAAGCTCAGGGCGGGGTCGATGACGCTGTCGAGCACCATGGCGCGCACGTGGGTCGGGAACATGGAGGCGTAGGTCAGGCCGAGCAGCGAGCCGTACGACTGGCCCATGTAGGTGAGCCCGTTGTCGCCGAGCGCGAGCCGCAACCGCTCCAGGTCGCGCGCCGCGTCGACGGAGCCGATGTGTGGCAGTACGGCGGCGCTCGCCTTCTCGCACCCGGCCGCGAACTGCCGGAAACCCGATAGCACCGCGGCCTGCGCGCTCGCCGTGGTCGGCACGGGGTCGGGCAGGGCGGACGGGGCGCCGCCCGGAGTCTCACCGCAGGTAATGGGGTCGCTGCGGTCGACGCCGCGCGGGTCGAACATCACGACGTCGAAGTCGTCGAGCAGGCCGGGCGTCAACGAGCTCAGCTCGTTGGCCATGTCGTCGACGCCCGAGACGCCGGGCCCGCCGGGGTCGATCACGAGCGACCCGAAGCGGGCCGTCGGGACACCGGCGAGGCGCCGGGCCACTGCGATGGAGATCGTCGGGCCGTGGGCCGCGTCGGCGTAGTCGAGCGGCACGATCAGATTCCCGCACTGGAGGTCTCCGTTGCACGGGGTCCAGTCGATGGGCGTGATCGCCGGCTCTGTCACGGTCACCGTCGTCGTAGTGGTCGTCGTCGGGTGGCGATGGGAACCGGAGTTGGGACCGAGATGAGGGCTGGGACTGGCCGAGTGGTGGCCGGTGGTCGCGGCACACCCCGAAGCGGTCACGATCCCCCCGAGGAGCGCTGCCGCGAAGGCCAAGCGGGCGGGCGTCCTCACGGAGCCAGGTTCCCACGTCCGTTGTGCAGGTCATTGGCACCCGATGATGTTGCCATCGGTGTTCGGTGCTCGACCGAACGCACGAGTTGAGGTGACGGCAGCCTCGAAATGGCGACGCCTAGATACACGCCGCACCACCCGGCGCTTACGCGCCTTTGGGAACCTCCCACAGGCCGACGGGAGCGCCTCCGAGCGGGTAATGGCCCGGAAGACGCTCGCCCGACATCGCGCGCTCCATGCGCTTCTGCATACCCGGCAGCAGCGTCCCGTCCTTGATCATCAGCATGAACAGGGCGCCGGCGTTGCCCACGTCGAAGAAGTCGCGCTGCCAGGACCACAGGAAATTCCCGCCGTAGCGGAACCAGCTGCCGCCCAGGCCGGCGATCTCGTAGTTGGTGCCGTCGGACCGCTGGGCGTTCGCGACCTGCTTCCACAGCCCGAGGACCTCCCCCTGCGCCTCGTCGATCAACACCTTTTGGTACGGGTAGGTCCAGCCCTCGAGGCCGGTCATCTCGAGGCCGAGCGCGATCTCGCGGATCTCCTCGCGGCCCACCGCCATGAAGTCGTCGTTCGGCCCCACGTTCCATCCGTAGGTCGCGTCCTCGGTGTACATGTCGGCCATGTGGCGCCAGTCACGCTTGGCCTCTCCCTGGCGGTTCGCCTCGAGCCAGCGCTCCACCATCTCTTCCAGTTCCGCACGCGGGTACGCCGGCATGGTCAGTCAGTCCTCCTCGGTATCGACGATCGACAGGGCTTGCGTCGGGCAGTACTTGACCGCGAGCTCGACCGCCCTGCGCCGCTCCTCCGGCGGCTCGGGCTGGAGGATCGTCAGGTCCCCTTTTTTCGAGACCGAGAACACCTCGGGCGCCTCGCCCTCGCAGGCGGCGTGCCCCTGGCAGAGGTCGCGGTCGACAACGATCTTCACGCCGCGGCCCCGGTGCCCGGGCGACGGCGGTAGCGCACCCGGCACGGTTGCTCGAGCTGCACGACCATCTTGGAGTGATCGTTGCGGTACGAGTCGAGCGGCTGGGCCGCCTCGAACTCCCACCCGGCCAGCAGCACCGAGAAGATCGCCTTGAGCTGCATCATGGCGAAGGCCGCTCCGACGCATCGATGGCGGCCGGCGCCGAAGGGGATCCAGCTCCACGGGTTCGCCCGGTCCTCCTCCCGTGGCTCGAGGTAGCGGGCGGGCACGAACGAGTGGGCGTCCGGGAAGTCCTCGGGGATCCGGTTGCTGATGGCCGGGCTGGCCGCCACGAACTTCCCCTTCCCGATCCGGTAGTCCTGGTACGACAGGTCCTCCATCGCCACCCGCAGCAAGAGGATCAGCGGCGGGTGCAGCCGCAGGGCCTCCTTGATCGACGCCTCGAGGCGTGGGATCTCGCGCAACGCCTGGAAGCTGACCTCCGACCCGTCCGCGTACAGCTCGTCGAGCTCCCTGCGCACCGACGCCAGCTCGTCGGGGTGGCGCAACAACTCGATGAGCGTCCATGCTGCGGTGCCCGACGTTGTGTGGTGCCCGGCGAACATCATCGAGATGAACATCCCGGTGACGGTGTCGGCACTGAAGCGCAACGACCCGTCCGGCTCCTTGATCGACATCAGCACGTCGAGCAGGTCTGCCTCCCCGTCCGCCGGGGGCGGCCCCACGGCCCGCCGGTCCATGATGCCCTGGACCAGTTCCACGAGCGCCACCCGCGCCGCATCGCGGCGCCGGAAGCTCTCGATGTCCGCGTAGGGGTCCACGTAGGCGATCGGGTCCGTGCCCCGCTCGAGGTCGTGATACAGCCGGGCGAAGCGCTCGTCGAGCTCCTCGCGGAAGCGGCGCCCGATCAGGCAGGCGGACGAGGTGTAGATGGTGAGCTCGGCGAACCAGTCGAGCAGGTCGATCTCGCCCTCCTCGCCCCAGTCCGCGGCCATCCGCTCCACCTCCGCGGCGATCGTCGCCGCATGGCCGCGCATGAACTTGTCCCGCAGCGCCTGGTTGTGGAGCATCTCCCGGCGGCGCTCGGGCGGCGCGTCGAACACGACACCCTTGCCGAAGATCGGGGTCATGAACGGGTAGGCCTCGGCCTGGTCGAGCTGCTCCTCGGGCGCCCGGAAGTAGAACTCGTTCGCGTCCGCCCCCGTCAGGAGCACGACGTCGCGGTTCCCAATGGTGAATTCGCCGACCTCGCCGCACTCGGCCCGCACCCGGGCCATGAGCCCGATCGGGTCCCGGCTGAGTTCGTCGAGGTGCGCGTTCTCGCCCTCGCCCCCCGATACCCGCGGCGGCTCCCGCAGGGCAGTCCCCGTCGTCATATCCCACCCTCTTTCTTCGTGCTCACATCGTCGAGCGGCGCCTCGGGCTGGACCTCCACGACACTCAGGTGCGTGCCGCGCGGCGCGGCCACCGCGTGGGCCACTGCCAACGCCACGCCCTCAGGTCGGAGGAACGACGAGTGCCGGGCCAGTCCCCACCGCGTCCACTCGGCCAGGACCGAGCCCGTCACCTCAGGGTCCCAGTCCATGCCCATGCCGGTCAGCGTCGGCCCGGGGCGGACGATGACCGCCCGCACGCCGGTGCCCTCGAGCTCCATCTGCAGCGCGGTGACGAAGCCCTCCAGGCCCCACTTCGACGACACGTAGGCCGACATGCGCGGCCGCGGGTGCGCCACGACATCGGAAGTGACGAAGACCAGATCTCCACGCCGGCGTTCCACCATTCCGGCGCCGAAGGCATGGACGAGCCGCTGTGCGCCCCCGACGTTGACGCGGAGCACCTCCTCGAAGTCGTCGGGCGACGTTTCGAACGCGTCCCCCGGCACGATCCGCGCGGCGTTCGACACCAGCACCTCGACCGGCCCGAACGCGTCCGCGGCCTGTTTGGCGAACTCGGCGATCGAGGACGGGTCGGCCAGGTCCAGATGGAATGCCGCCGCCTCGCCCCCCGAGGCCTGGATCTCTTCGGCGATGGCCGAGCAGGCCGAGGTCCGGCGCGCCCCCAACACGACCGGCAGGCCGGAAGCCGCGAGCGTCCGGGCCGTCGCGGCGCCGATGCCCGACGACGCCCCCGTCACCACTGCGGGCCGCCGCGAAGGCTGAGGCTCGAAACGCGGCATCAGCGCGGCGTGACCGTCGTCGGGAGCGCGGCCAGGCCGCGCACGTTGATCGAGTGGACGCGGACCACGCCCGTGGGATCTATCTCGTAGGACTTCACCCGCCGCACCAGCTCGGTCAGGGCGATGCGCGCCTCCATGCGGGCCAGCGCCGCCCCCATACAGAAGTGGCGGCCTCCGCCGAAGGAGATCAGGTTCTGCGTGTTGCGATCGAGGTCGTAGCGGTCAGGATCGTCGAAGACGTCCTCGTCCCGGTTCGCCGAGCCCACCAACAGGAGCACGCGACGTCCCGCGTCGATGTCGACGCCCTGCACGGACACCGGCGACCGCGTCACCCGCAACAGCATCTGCGTCGACGTGTCGTAGCGCAGGGTCTCCTCCACCCAGTCGGGCACGCGCCCGGGGTCGGCCAGTGGCTTGGCCAGCTCGTCGGGATTGCGCCACCCCCACAGCCAGGCGTTGCCCAAGAGCTTCGTGGTCGTCTCGTTCCCGGCCACGACGAGCAGGAACAGGAACGAGATGATGTCGTCGTCGGTCAGCCCCTCGCCGTCGATCGACTGTTGCATGAGCGACCAGGTCAGGTCGTCGCGCTCGTGCCGACGCCGGTCGGCGACCATCTCCGCGTAGTACCCGGCCAGCGTCAGCGCCGCCTCCACCCCAACGGGGGGCACGTCGTCGATCCCCTCCTCGCGGTGGACCAGCAGGTCGGCCAGGCGCTGCACCTCGAGCCGGTCCGCCGGCGGCACACCCACCAACTCGGAGATGACGTCCATCGGCAGCCGTCCCGCGAAGTCGCCGACGAAGTCGAAGGACGCCGACTCGAGCGCCGGCTCGACATACGAGACGGCCAGCTTCCGGATCCGGTCCTCCATCTCCGCGACCCGGCGGGGCGTGAAGCTCTTGCCGGCGATCGAGCGCATGCGCGTGTGCCGCGGTGGGTCCATCGCCAGCAACGACATGGCCTTGTGCGCGTCGGGTCCGTACGCCGCGGGGTCCAGGCTCACGCCGTAGGCGTTGGAGTAGCGGTCGACGTCGCGGAACGCCGCCAAAATGTCCGCGTGCCGTGAGAACGCGAAGAAGTCGAGTTCGTCGTTGTAGAAGACGGGCGCCTCAGCCCGCAACCGCGCGTACGTGGGGTATGGGTCCTCGTGGATGGCGTAGTCGTACGGGCTGTACGTCGGCGGCGCCACCGTCGTCACCGCCGGCCGCTCCCCGTCATCAGCGCCACCGCTTCGGCCATCAGCGTCGGCACCGCGTCGAACGACAGGTGGCCCATCCCGGCACTGAGGATGGCGCCGGTGTAGGTCGCCGTGAGCACCTCGAGGACCGCCGGCCCGGACTCGTCACCCAACGCGGCCGCGAGGCGCCGCCCGATCTCGACACCGATGCGGGTGCGCACCCGCTTGACGTCGGGCCCGTCCGACAGCAGCGCCGTGGTGCACACGGCGACGGCCGGCGTCTCCATGGTCCCGAAACCCATGGTGCGCACGGTGGCTGCCACCCGCTCCCCCAACGCCAGATTGATGTCGAGGAGGTGTGGCGAGGCCTGCATGCGCCGCCACAGAACCTCGGCCAACAGGTGGTCCTTGCCCGAGAAGTACGTGTAGGCGGTGGCGGGCGCCACACCGGCGCGCTTGGCGATGGTGCGGACCGTGATCTCGCCGTACGGGCGCTCCTCCGCCTCGTCGGCCGCCGCCCCAACCAACCGCTCCATCACCTCGGCCTGGCGCTCGGACAGGTGTCGCCGACCCGGTTGCGGTGAGCTCTCGTCGGTCGGCGTGGGGTCGAAGACGCTCACGGTCACGCGCTGGCGGCCGGCAGGTGCGGCGTCCCGTCTTTCATGTCGGGAAAGACGAACTGCGCCGCCGTCGTTCCCCGTGTGATCTTGGTGATGTCCTTCTCGGGCAGTGTCTCGGTGTCGTCGTCGATCACCACCTCCCAGCGGCAGTGCGGGACCCGATCCGAGGGCACCCGCGGCGGCCGGTGCACGTGCCGCACACGGGCCTTGGGGTTGATCGCCTGGGCCGTCACGTCGAACGTGCCGTCCTCGATGTGGTGGCACATGTTCGTCACCATCACGTCCCCGAAGGGCTCGGCGTCCATCAGCGCGCCGCAGTATGCGAGCTCGAAGTAGCCGTGCGTCTCGTCCACCACCTCGTAATGGACGTCGAGATAGTGGTGCGGGAAGCCCGGGTCGAGCTGGAGCACCTTGAAGATCGCGGAGATCCCGTCGCCCTCGATGTGCATGATCTGGCGCAGCCGCTCGCCGTAGACGGGACTGGCACCGGCCCACTCCTCGATCGCCAGCTCCTTCACCGCCTCGGCGCCGTAGCGGATGCCGATCGAGGCGCACATCGAGCGGTCGAGAAGGTGCACGATGAGTGCGTATTCCCGCACGAGGCGGACCAGGGCCTCCTTCGAGAGGTCCTCGTAGTCGAAGGAGGGGTCGAACTCCCCTGAGTAGTCGGCCCGCTCGTCCGGCCTGCCGCCCTGGTCGTCTGTCATATGTCCAGACTATAGTTCAGACACTTGTCCAGATCTAGTGTCCTTCCCGAAATCGGGAGACGATCCGAGAGGCGGTGCCACGTGGCCGAGAAGAAGAGCGTCGTGCCGACCGTCGGTGTCGTCGGTCTCGGCGAGATCGGCGGTGTCGGTATCGCCAGCAACCTCTTGAAGGCGGGCGTCAGGCTCTCGGTCTGCGACATCAGGGAGGAGGCCACCGCCCCGTATCGGGAGGGGGCCCGCGTGGCGGCCTCGCCCAGGGACCTCGCCGGCGCCTCGGAGATCGTCTTCGTCGCCGTCCTCAACGACGCGCAGGTGCGCAGCGTGCTCGAAGGCGACCAGGGCGTCTTTGCCGGCGCCACCGACGGCTGCACCGTCGTCATCGTCAGCACGATTACCACAGACACGGTGAGGGAGATGCGCGAGGCCGGTGCAGCGCACGGCGTCTCCGTCGTCGACTGCGGCGTGAGCGGCGGCACAACGGGCGCCGCCGACGGCCAACTCGTGTGCATGGTCGGCGGGACCGAAGAGGAGGTTGACCGCATCCGCCCAGCACTGGACGTCTTCAGCCGTCTCGTCGTGCACATGGGACCGGCCGGCACCGGCATTTCCGCCAAACTGGCCCGAAATCTCGTGCAGTACGGGTCGTGGCTCGCCGCCCAGGAGGCCCAGGAGCTCGCCGAAGCAGCGGGCGTCGACCTGATGAAGCTGGGCGAGGCCATCCGCGAGAGCGATCAGGTCATCGGTGGCGTGACCCGGATGTTCCTGCGTCCGACCGCCGAGCCCTGGGACCGCAATGCCGATCCGAACCTGCTGCAATTCTTCGAGGACAAATGCGTCATGGCGCACAAGGACCTCGATGCCGCCCGCGCGCTCGGGGACAAGCTCGGCGTACCGACGCCTGTGGCCGCGCTGACCGACAGGCGCTGTGAGCGCATCTTCTTCCTGCCCGACCCTGCGTAAGGTCCATCCGGCAACGAGAGCGTGACGAGGAGCGAGAGATGAACGAACAGGCCGACAAGCGGGCGGCGGGCATCGCCAAGATGCAGGAGGTCTACGGGTTCAGCGTCGATCCCGACACCATCCCCGGTCGCTACGCCGAGATGACCGTGGACCACCTCTTCGGGACGGTGTGGACCAGCGACGAGCTCGACGTCCGCGACCGCCGCCTCATGACGATCGGCGTCCTCGCCGCACTTGGCAAGACCGAACTGCTCGACATCCAATTCGACTGTGCTCTCGAACGCGGCGAGCTCACCGTCGACCAGCTACGCGAGGTCGTGGTGCATCTCACCCACTACATCGGATGGCCGATGTCCACCGGTATGAACCAGTCGGCCGAGAACGCGATCGCCCGGCGGGCCAAGGCCGCGGCGGGCGGAGAGAGCTGATGCCCGAGGGGGCGGCCCCGCACCTGGGCCGGATCGAGGTCGACGACGCCACGCCCGGTGTCCGCGTCATCGCCTTCAACCGGCCCGAGGTGCGCAACGCGTTCGACACCGCCATGTATCGGGCGGTGACGGCCGCCCTGCGCGAAGCCGATGGCGACGAGGCCGTCGGAGCCGTCGTGCTGACCGGCCGCGGCAGCGCCTTCACCTCCGGACAGGACCTTGCGGAAATGGCGGCGATCGCCACCGGAGCTGCCGTCGAAGGCGCCGGTCAGGGCTTCATGAGCCTGCTCGACTGCGTGAGCCGGCTCTCGGTGCCGCTCCTCGCCGCCGTCAACGGGGTCGCGGTGGGACTGGGCTTCACCATCCTCGCCCACTGCGACCTCGTCCTTGTCGCACACGACGCGCGGCTGCGCGTGCCCTTCGCCGAGCTCGGCGTCCCGCCGGAGGCCGCGAGCAGCTTCCTGTTTCCCGCCACCATGGGCTGGCAGCAGGCGGCTCGGATCCTGCTCACCTCGGACTGGGTCGGCGCGGAGGAACTGGTGTCGTTGGGTTTGGCGCTGCGGGCATCTGACCCTGGAGCCGTCCTCGCCGAGACCGTCGAGCTCGCGTCCCGGGTGGCGGCCCACCCTCGTGACGCCACCCGCGCCATCACGTCTCTCATGCGCGCCGCCCGCCGCGACGCAGTCCTCGAGGCGAACCGACGAGAACAGGGAGCGTTCGCCCAATTGCTCGAGAGCGCGGCGCAGCAGGGCACACTGGCCGATTTCGCCCCGAAGACCGCCTGACCGTGCGCCTGGGTATCACCGCCGCCCTCACCGACCTCGACGTTGCGCCGAGCCGTGTGGCCACTGCCGTCGAAGCCCGGGGATTCGACTCGTTCTGGGTGCCGGAGCACACCCATCTGCCGGTCCGCGAGGACG
>DATAYX010000404.1:0-5372 GCA_036272355.1 Acidimicrobiales bacterium | reverse complement strand
CGTGCTCGCGGGCTACCAGTGCGGCACGGTGTACAAGCCGAACGCTATCGAGGCGCAGACCTCCGTCGCCCTGGCCCTGTACCTGCGAGCGGGCGTGAAGCCGCCGAAGAAGCTGGTGAACGCGACCACAACGGACACGACGGGCGGTGTCAAGGTCCCGACCGTGGCGCTGACGCCGAAGTGGGTGACCACGCAGAACATGAACTCCACGGTGGTCAAGGACAACTACGTCCCGGCCTCGCAGCTCTGCGCCAGCCCATACTCAGCCGACTGCACCGCGGCGGGCATCACGCACTAGCCATCATTGGGATCGGGGTGCCCGGCTGGGTAGTGTCGATCAGATAGAAGTACTTCCGGACCGACCCCCCGTTCCCAGGACGGGGGGTCGGTCATGGGAGGTCGGTGTCCGATGGTGGCGTGACTGGGGGTAGCGAAGGTGGCAGAGGGTGCACCGTTGCTCGAACTACGGGGCGTGAGCAAGGTCTTCGGGGCCGTCCAGGCGCTCAGTGGGGTCAACTTCACGGTCCCGCCCGGCAAGGTCACGGCTTTGGCCGGCGACAACGGCGCCGGCAAGTCCGTCACCATCAAAACGATCTCCGGCTTGTGGGAGCCATCCGAAGGAGAGATCTACTGGGAGGGCGAGCGCGTGCGTTTCCACTCCCCCAACGACGCTGAGTCGGTCGGGATCACGACGATCTACCAGGACCTGGCGTTGTGCGACAACCTCGACATCGTGCAGAACATGTTCCTCGGGCACGAGAGGCGACGGTACGGGCTACTCGACGAATCTTCCATGGAGCTGGCGGCGCGCCAGACCCTGGCGGATCTCCACGTCACGACAATCCGCTCCATCCGCCAACCGGTCGCATCACTGTCCGGCGGCCAGCGCCAGTCAGTCGCGGTGGCCAAAGCCGTCATGCAGGAAGCCAAGCTCGTGATCATGGATGAACCGACCGCGGCACTCGGCGTGGCGCAGACGAAGCAGGTGCTCGACTTGATCACCCGTCTGTCGGGACAGGGCACTGCGGTCATCCTCGTCTCGCACAACCTCAACGACGTGTTCGAGGTGGCCGACCAGATCTCCATCCTGTACCTGGGCCAGATGGTCGCGTCCGGCCCCGCCGAGGAGTTCGACCGGCAGGTCATCGTGGACTACATGACGACGGGGCAGTCGTCCCGAACCGAAGCCACAAGGTGATGCGGCCATGACCGAGACGGAGAGCACCCCAGAAAGCGCGATCGCACCCGACGAGCTGGTCGTCCTGGCGCCGGACGTCCTCGCGGATTCCCTCCCCGACTACCTGCGAGCGTGGGGGAAGCGCATCCGCGGCGGCGAGAGCGGCGCGCTGCCCATCATTGTTGGGCTCCTCGTCATCAGCATCTTCTTCAGCGTCAAGTCGAACTCCTTTCTCACATCGACCAACATCGTCAACCTCTTCGTCCAGTCGACCTTCATCATCCTGCTCGGGATGGCCGAGCTGTACGCCCTGATCCTCAGCGAGATCGACCTCTCGGTCGGATTCGTCGGTGCCGTCGGGGCGGCCATCGCCATGGCCCTGATCAGCGCTCCGCAGAACTGGGTCTGGTGGGCCGGGCTGATCGTGGGCATGGCGGCGTGTTTCCTGATCGGCGCCTTCCAGGGCACGATCATCACCCGGCTCAGGATCCCGTCGTTCGTGGTGACCCTCGCCGGCCTGCTCGGGTGGCAAGGGGTCCTGATCTACGTCTTCGACAGCGACAAGGGTGCCGTCGGCGGCGTGATCACGGTCTCCAACAACATCATCGACGACCTCGTCAGTGGCAGCATGACCAAGGCGGCGGGGTGGATCCTCCTCGTCGCGCTCGTCGTCCTTTACGCGATCATCACCATTGTCCGCACCTCGCGCCGCCGCGCCCAGGGGCTCACCACGCCGCCGCTCAGCATCACGCTCCTCACGCTCGGCGCGGTCGCGCTCGCCGGCGCCGTGCTGGTGTTCATCTGCAACCGCAACCGGGGCATCGCTACCGCCCCGGTCAGCGGGGTCCCGTGGGTCATACCGTTCGTGCTCGTCGTGTTGGTCGCCCAGTCGTTCCTGCTGGCCCGCACCCGGCTCGGGCGCTACATGTACGCCATCGGCGCGAGCCCCGAGGCGGCGCGCCGGGCCGGCATCCACGTGGCGCGGATCCGGACCGTTGCGTTCGCGCTCTGCAGCCTCACCGCCGGCCTGGCGGCCGTGGTCTACGCCTCCCGCCTAGGCTCCATCACGATCGGCTTCGACGGTGGCACCTACGTGCTGTACGCCGTAGCGGCCGCGGTCATCGGCGGGGCCAGCCTCTTCGGAGGCTACGGCAAACCCATCCACCCGTTGCTCGGTGGCCTCGTGATCGCGACCCTGAACAACGGGCTCGCCCTGCTGAACATCACCACCGCCGGGACAGACATCGCCACCGCCGCTGTCCTCCTCGTCGCCGTGGCCGTCGACGCTACGCTGCGACGCCGTAGCCGCCCGGGCGCGGGAGGCTGACGCACCGCCGGCGACGGCCGAGATCGACACCGGCATGAGACCGATCGGGGTAACCCGGCTCGGCATCGCCACCTGCGCGTTCGTGCTGCTGATGTTCGCCGGGGGCGGATCGGCCCTCAACGCCCAGGGGACGTCGACCATGGTGTCGTCATGGACCGTCTACCACGGCAACCCGCAGGGGACCGGCGTCGCCCCCTCTGTCTCCTCGGTCATCCTCTCCCCCCGCGCATGGGCGTCCCCCACCCTCGACGGCCAGATCTACGGCGAACCCCTCGCCTTCGACGGCCTGGTCTTCGTGGCGTCGGAGAACGACACGGTGTACGCCCTGTCGGCGGCGTCTGGCGCCGTGGTCTGGTCAGCCCACCTGGGCCCACCGGTGCCCGCGTCCGCATTGCCGTGCGGCGACATCTCGCCGACCGTCGGGATCACAGGGACTCCGGTCGTGGATACGGCGCGCTCCGAAGTCTTCGTCGTTGCGGACGAGCTGGTCGGTCAACACCCGGCCCACGAGCTCGTCGGGCTCGACGCTATGACGGGCAAAGTCGAGCTCACGCAGAACGTCGACCCCCCGGGTTCGACACCTCCAGCTTTGCTGCAGCGCACCGGACTCGCGCTCGACGCCGGACGCGTCGTCTTCGGCTTCGGCGGAAACTTCGGCGACTGCTCGACCTACCACGGGTGGGTCGTTTCGGTGCCCGAAGTCGGTGGCACAGCCGAGGACTATGCCGTCGACTCGGGCGCGGGCCAGAGCCAAGGTGCCATCTGGATGGGCGGCGCGGCCCCGGTCGTGGACTCCAGCGGGAACATCTGGGTCGAGGCCGGCAACGGCTCGGCCACCTCGCCCGGCGCCTCGTACGACCACAGTGACTCGGTGCTCGAGCTCTCTCCGGCGCTCGCGCTACTGCAGTACTTCGCACCATCGTCCTGGGCTGCGGAGAACGCACGCGATCTCGATCTCTCGACCGCGCCCGCGCTACTCGAAGACGGCGAAGTCGTGGCGGCAGGCAAGGACGGAGGGGCATACCTCCTCGACGGCGCCCACCTCGGGGGCATCGGCGGCGAGCAACTGTCAATGCCGAGGGCGTGTTCCCAGGAGATCGGCGGCGGCGCGGCCATTGTGGGCACCACGGTCTACCTGCCCTGTCTGAGCGGGCCGGTGGCGGTACAGGTGTCTTCCAACCCTGCTGGCGTGCGCCTTCTCTGGCGGGCGACCTCGGGGGGCGGACCACCGATCGTGGCGGCAGGACTGGTGTGGAGCATCGGGCAGAACGGGACCTTGTACGGAATCAGTGCGACCACGGGCGCCGTGGTGGAACAAGCGAGCATCGGTGCGCCGGCCAATCACTTTCCGACGCCCTCGGTCGGCAGCGGTGTGCTGCTCGCGGCCGGCGCCAACGACATCGTCGCCTTTCACGTCGCCACGAACAGCGCGGCGGCGGGGACCACGACGAGCTCGGCGGCGGCAACCAGTACGACGGCAACGGGGGCGAGGTCGAAGCCGCCGGTGTCGACGGGAGGTCTCCCGGCCGGGGCGATCGTGGCGATCGCGCTGGGAGGATTGGCCGTCGCCGCCGGGGCCGCGTGGTTCTGGCGTCGCGCACGCCGCCGGGGCGTCGCCCCCTGAGGATCACCGGGCGGAGAGGACCAGGTCGAGCACGGTGCTCACCCCACCCACCAGCAGCGAGAGCGACACGATGACCGCGACCACCTTGATCACCGGTCGGTGCATCGGTTCCCAGTCCCCGACGTCGTCGAACACGTCGAGCTCGTACCCGTCTTCGTCCGCCCAGCCAGGCTCCTGTGGCGCCCGGTCATCGAGCGGACGAGGCTCGCGCGTCGCCACGTAGCCGATGAAAGGCCCGAGCCCGATCGGAAAGCTGGGCTGGGGCGGCCCCGGAAGATGGCCATGCATCGTTCGCCACGTTACCCCTGCGCACAGCGCTGCGAGCAGGTGACCGTCTACCCTCGCACCCCATGGACGAGCCACAGCAGATCGGCTTCACCCCGGCGGAGTCGGTGCCACGCTTCCCTCACGAGCCCAAACCTCCCGCCGACGCACCAAACGTGGTCGTCATCGTGCTCGACGACACCGGCTTCGGGCATCTCGGCTCGTTCGGCTCCGACATAGGGACCCCGCACCTCGACGCGCTGGCCGCGGGCGGCGCGGCGTTCAATCGCTTCCACGTCACCGCGCTCTGCTCCCCGACCCGGGCCTGCTTCTTCACCGGGCGCAATCATCACGCCGTGGGCATGGGCTTCCTGGCCGACATCCCTCTCGGATTCCCGGGCTATCACTCACGGATGCCCAAGTCCGCGACGGCACTTCCCAGGCTCCTGCGTGATGCCGGCTACTCGACGCTCGCCGTCGGCAAATGGCACCTGACGCCACGCTGGCAGCGTTCCGCCGCCGGCCCCTTCGACACCTGGCCCCTCGGCGTCGGGTTCGAACGCCACTACGGGTTCCTCCAGGGCGATACCAACCACTGGGCGCCCAACCTTGTGTGCGACAACCACTACATCGAGGCGCCCCGTCCACCGGGTTCGGGCTACCACCTCAGTGAGGACCTGGCTGACCAGGCCGTGCGCATGGTGCAGGACCAACAGCAGGCGGCACCCGGCAAGCCCTTCTTCCTCTACTTCGCGCTCGGCGCCATGCACGCACCGCACCACGTCGCGCCCGAATGGGTGGAGCCCTACCGGGGCCTGTTCGACAAGGGCTGGGACGCCTGGCGCGAGGAGGTCTTCGCCCGCCAACTGGCGGCGGGTGTGGTGCCGGAGGGGACCGCTCTCACGGCGCGCCCGAGCTGGGTCGACGCGTGGGCCGACCTCTCGGCCGACCAGCGGCGCATGCTCGCCCGCCAGCAAGAA
>DATAYX010000403.1:0-2469 GCA_036272355.1 Acidimicrobiales bacterium | reverse complement strand
CGGGTAGACGTTGGCGAAGTTCGCGTTGACCTTCTCGGGCAACGGGAAGATCCCGCCCAGCTGCTTCGCACCCCAGATGATCTGCGCAGAGCGCTCCACCAGCGCCGTGTTGTGCATGGTCTTCTCCATCGTGGTGCCGATGGCCACCATCCCGTGGTTGGCGATCAAGGCGGCGCCCCGATTCTCGAGCGCCTTGACTACCTGCTCGGCGAGGTCGGGCGAGCCGCTCGGGGCGTACTCGGTGCAGCGGATGTCGCCCCCGAGGTACACCGTGAACTCGTCGATGCAGCTCGGGATGTCCTGGTGTGCCACCGCGAACATCGTGGCGTGCACCGCGTGGGAGTGGATGCACACGGCGATGTCTTCGTACGCGTTCATGACGGCCAAGTGGAGGTACTTCTCCGACGTCGGGCCGCGCTCCCCGGCCACCTGCTCCCCGGCCGGGTTCACGATGCAGATGTCGTCCTTCGTCATGACGCGGTAGTCGAGCGACGACGGCGTGCAGGCAATGTTGCCGTCCTCCATCCGCGCCGAGATGTTGCCCGACGTCCCCTCGACCAACCCCTTCGTCAGGAGCTCCTGGGCCGCCGCGACGATCTGCTCGGGTGCGTTCGGAATGCTGGTGGCCATGCCGGGCTCCTCACCGCTCGGTACCGCTCAATGACGGCGACGTGGCAAACCCCGTCGCCCCGTGGTCGGACGAATCGTACTGCCCCGGGGCCAACCCTGACACCGCTGTCAGCAAACGGGGGCCCGAGTACAGTTCGCCGTCATGGGACTTCTCGAGGGCCGGGCGGCCGTGGTGACGGGTGCGGGTCGGGGCATCGGGCGGGACATCGCCCTCTGCCTGGCGGCGGAGGGCGCGCAGGTCGTCGTCAACGACGTCGGGGTGACGCTCGGCGGTGAGGGCACCCCCGAGGACCCCGCCGCGCAGGTGTGCGAGGAGATCGAGGCGGGCGGCGGTACGGCGGTGCCGAACCACGACTCCGTGAGTGATTTCGCCGCCGCCGGCAACATCATCCAGACGGCCGTCGACAACTTCGGGAAGATCGACATCGTCGTCAACAACGCCGGCATCGTCCGCGACCGCACCCTCGTCAAGATGGACGAGTCCGACTACGACGCCGTGATCGCCGTGCACCAGAAGGGCACGTTCAACACGGTGCGCCATGCGGCGCCCCTGATGAAGGACGCCGGCTACGGCCGTATCGTGAACATCACGTCGTCGGCCGGTCTGCGGGGCAACTTCGGCCAGACGAACTACGGCGCCGCCAAGGCGGCGATCATGGGCATGACGTTCGTGTGGGCTCTCGAGCTGGGCAAGTACGGCATCACCGTGAACGCCGTGGCCCCGGCCGGCTTCACCCGCATGACCGAGGGCCTCTACCAAGGCGCCGAACCGCCGGCGGACCAGGATGCCGCGCTCAACGCGCCGTTGATCGCGTTCTTGGCTTCGGAGGGCGCCTCGTATGTCAACGGCCAGGTACTCGGTCGCACGGGCTTCGCCTACACGCTCTTCCAGACGCCCCGGCAGATCGCGACGATGTGGCGCGAGGGCGGTTGGTCGCCGCAAGAGGTCGCCGACCACTTCCACGAAGTACTCGGCCAACATCTCCAACCCGTCGGGATGGGCGAACACCCGTTGCTGGGCAAGAAGGGGTAAGCCCGCCGCGCCGGTTGGCCGCAGACCGACACGGCGGCCACAGCCGCATCCTGTAGCCTCAACCCCCGGAACGGACCGGCGTTCGGTCGGAAAGGCGGGGTCACCATGCGCAGGATCGCCCTCTCTTCGTTGTTGGGAGTCCTTCTCCTTGCCCTGGCCCTCTCGGGGCCTGCGGCGGCAGTGCCACCCAGTCCGACCTTCGTCATGCAGACGTTGACGTCGACGTCGTCGGGCGCGTTCGCCGGGTTGAACGCCATCTCGTGCAAGTCGGTGACGGCCTGCGTCGCCGTCGGCACCACCAAAGCATCGGCGCAGACGGTCGGCCTCGCCGCCGTGCTGGACCAGAACACCTGGACGCTGAGCGACATCATCCAGTCGGGGATCACCAATCCGGCGTTGAACGGCGTGTGGTGCGCGTCCGACACCTCGTGCATCGCCGTCGGCAGCCACACGCAGGCGCTCCTCGGAGCCGAGCCGCTCGTCGAGGTACTGAACGGCACGACATGGACCGCCGTGACCTCGGGCCTCGAGCCGGCGGGCGGGATCCACGGCGTCCTGTCGTCCATCTCGTGCGTGTCCAGCGCGTCGTGTGTCGCGGTGGGCTCGGTCTCCGTCGGCGGCCGCAGCCACCCCCTTGTCGACACGCTGTCGGGCGGGAAGTGGACGGCGTTGCAACTCACCCCTCCGGGCGGAGCCACGGATGCTTCGCTCGGGGGTATCCAGTGCTTCTCCGGGACGTCCTGCCTCGCCGTGGGATCCTCGAGCCCGCTCAGCGGTGCAGGCTCGGCGCTTCTCGAGACGTTGTC
>DATAYX010000402.1:0-4338 GCA_036272355.1 Acidimicrobiales bacterium | reverse complement strand
CGTCACCCTTCTGTCACCAGAGTTGGCATCACGCACCTCGGCATGGTCTGCGACGACCTTGCCGCAACTCGGTCCGAACTCGAGCGACGAGGCGTCGAGTTCCTCACGAAGGGCATCGCAGACGTTGCCGGACTGAAGACGACCTGGTGCCACGATCCATGGGGCACGGTCATCATCCTCATGGAGAAGCGTGACGCCGCCAGGACGTATTGGGGCCAGTTCCCGACGCCGCGCCCCGAGCAACCCCCCGAATAACCCCCTCAAATAAGGCTTCTGCGGAGCGGCCGGGACTGCGGCGGCCCGAAAACTCCAAAAAATCCGCCGAAAATCTTCCAAAAGAAGTGCATTCTTCGGCGCGCATTGGTAAGAATGCGGCCATGAACAAGCGAGAACTAGCCAGAGCTGTCGCAGTCCAGTCCGACGTCGAGTTGAAGACCGTGGTCTCGGTCCTCGAGGGCTTCACCGACGTCGTCACGGCCGTGGTGTCGAAGGGTGAGCCCGTTGCCATCACCGGCTTCGCCAAGTTCGTCAAGGTCGACCGAAAGGCCCGCATGGGCCGCAACCCCGCGACGGGCGAGACGATTCGCATCAAGGCGTCGAAGAAGGCGCGGATCACGCCGGTGAAGGCGTTCAAAGATGCGGTGTTGGCTCCGGCCACCGCTCCGAAGCTCACGAGGGGCGCGTACCCGACCTCTGACGATGCGGTCAAGGCTGCCGGCAAGTCGGCCGCCGCCCCGGCCAAGGCGCCCGCCAAGAAGACTGCGGCGCGCAAGGCTCCCGCCCGGAAGACCGTGGCGCGCAAGGCCCCGGCACGTAAGGCTCCGGCTCGAAAGACCGCTCGGAGGTAGTGGCATCGGACCGGGTCCTGTTCGGACCCGGTCGCCACAGCGGGCTCGCATGAGCGAATCGGCCGAGCCATTGGCTGCTCGGCCTCTCACCGTTCCACATCCGGATCGACTGCCCGACGATCACCCCGACTACGAGGTGATCGTGCGCGCCCATGCGGCAGCACTGCAGGCCGGTGCCGACACCTACGTCGACCCGCCGTCGGGGCTGACTGTGCTCACGGCTGGCTACTTGGCCGGTCGAGGTTTCTGCTGTGACTCCGGCTGCCGGCACTGCCCGTACGTCAACTGAGGAGCCCACGCACCTCGGTGTCGACCCCTATGCTCCATGCGGTTCTCAGGCAGGGAGCGGTAACGACATGAGCGACACCTCGCAAGGCCCCGGATGGTGGTTGGCGTCCGACGGGAAGTGGTACCCACCGGAGTTGTGGACGGGCCCCCCGATGTCGGGACCGGCCTTCCCCCAAGCCGCCCCGAACGACTCCCCCGGACAAGCCGGCGGCCTACCGCCCACGACTGGTGCACCGTATGGCGGTCAATTCCCTCCGCAGGGTTACGCCCCCTACGCGCCCTACGGCGGCCCGGTCGTGAAGCGGAACAACGGACTGGCCGTCGCATCGCTCGTGTGCTCCTGCGCAGGTTTCGTCGTGTTGATTCCCGCCGTGCTCGGCATCATCTTCGGATTCATTGCCCGATCGCAGATTCGACGGTCAGGTGGAAGGCAGGGAGGCGATGGCCTCGCGATTGCGGGCATCATCGTGGGCTTCGCCTGGATCGCGTTCTTCGTCATCTTGGGTGCGGTGAATGCCGGTCACAACAACACCAGTGTCGTCGTCGGCTTCGCGCCTCTTTTCTCGGTGCCTGGCATCACCGCCTAGGAGGAGGAACATGCAAGGACTGCTCTACGGGGTGCGACCCGAGCGCTGGGCACCACCCGACGACACCAACCAACTTCTCGTCGGGCTTTCGCGCACACCCATGGTGCTGAAAGAGCTCGACCGTCCCGCCCTGGTCCGCGACGACTGGGCCGTAGCCAAGACAAGGCTCACGGGGATCTGCGGGTCGGACGCCAAAATGGTCTTCATGGACTTCGGCGACGACTACGGGGACAGCGCACTGAACGGCTACTTCACGTTCCCGACCGTCTTCGGCCACGAGGTCGTCGCAGATGTCGTCGAAGTCGGGCCGGCGGTGAGCAATTTGGAGGTGGGCCAGCGGGTCGTGCTCAACCCGTGGCTCTCGTGCGGGCCCCGTGGCATCGACCCGCCCTGTGGGTCGTGCCGGGAGGGCGACTACAGCCTCTGCTGGAACTTCACCCGGGGGCCGATCGCCGCCGGCATCCATACCGGCACCTCCAAGGATGCGCCCGGTGGCTTCGCGGAGTACCTGCCCGCCCACGAGACCATGCTCATTCCGGTCCCCGACGGGGTCAGCGACGAGGTGGCGGTGCTGGCCGACCCCTTCGCGGTGTCGTTGCATTCGGTCACGCGCCATCCGCCGCCGCCGGGTGGCAAGGTCCTCGTCTACGGAGGCGGTGCCCTCGGCACCACCGTGACCGCCATCATCCGGGCGCTTTTTCCCGACGTGGAGGTCATGGTCGTCGCCCGGTGGCCGGCGCAAGCCGCGTTGGCTAAGAAGTTGGGCGCAGCGGTCGTCAATCCATTCCCGGTCGAGCAGCTCATCGAAGAGGCGGCCGCCTGGTCCGGTGGGGTGCTCCAGCGCCACGAAGGCACGGCCGGGCTCCCGATGGCCCATCCCGGTGGCATCGACGTCGTGTACGACACCGTAGGTACCGCGCAGACCGCCGAGATCGGCGTCCGGCTGCTCAAGGCGCGCGGGACGATGGTGAAGAGCGGTGTGCATGCGCCCGAACGCTGGGAGTGGTCACCGCTTTACTTCAAGGAGATCTCCTGGGTCGGCTCGAACGCATTCGGCGTCGAAGAGGTCGAC
Organism: Acidimicrobiales bacterium; assembly: GCA_036272355.1. Lineage (GTDB taxonomy): Bacteria > Actinomycetota > Acidimicrobiia > Acidimicrobiales > RAAP-2 > Bog-473. Next base: position 1,543 of record DATAYX010000402.1, on the reverse strand, counting down.
GGGGTCCGCATGCATGGGATCGCCCACTACCTGCGGCTGGCGGACGAAGGGCGGGTCGACCTCAGCGGGATGCTTACCCACGTCCTCCGCTTAGAGCAGTGGCGCGAAGCGTTCACTCTCCTGGCCACCCAGGAGCAGAGCGGGGCCATCAAGGTGGCCTTCGACTTCCGTTGACCCGGGCCGGCAGGTGACGGCCAGACGGGGAAGGGGTAGCGTCGTCCACAGCGGAGTCGGCGCCACCGGCTGAAGCAAAAGAACAAAGGGGGGCTCATGACCACAAGCCCGACTGTCCAAGATTCGGAACTCGCCTTCGAGCCGAAATGGGGCGTCGAGTCCCCCTCTACAACCGTCTTCGACTTCGACTACACCGGTGGGCGCGACCAACTCCTGCGGCTCTACGACAAAGGCACGCGGCGCCAGTGGATCGGGAGCGACCGGCTGGACTGGAGCCTCGAGGTCGACCCGGACCACCCGGTCGGCATGCCCGACGAACTGAGCCCGCTCTTCGGCACCGAATGGTGGGACAAGTGGGACGACAAGCAGAAAGGCGAGCTACGTCGGCACGTCGAGGCCTGGCGCTTCAGCCAATTCTTGCACGGCGAGCAGGGCGCTCTCATCTGCACCGCCAAGATCGTCCAAACCGTGCCCGACGTCGACTCGAAGTTCTACGCCTCGACGCAGGTGATCGACGAGGCCCGCCACGTCGAGGTCTTCAGCCGGTACCTGCACGAAAAGATCGGGTTGGTGTACCCGCTCAACAAGGATCTCAAGGCGCTGCTCGACGACGTCATCTCTGACAGCCGTTGGGACATGACGTATCTCGGGATGCAGGTGCTGATCGAGGGTCTCGCGCTCGCGGCGTTCGGCATCATCCGGAACAACGCAACCGAGCCCCTTGCCAAGGCGCTCAATGCCTATGTCATGCAGGACGAGGCGAGGCACGTCATGTTCGGCCGCCTCGCTCTGCGCGACTTCTACCCCCAACTCACGCAGGCTGAGCGGGACGAACGAGAGGCCTTCTGCGTCGAAGCCTGCTATCTCATGCGCGACCGCTTCCTGGGCCAGGAGGTCTTTGAGCGCCTGGACCTGCCCCAGGAGCTCACGACCTATGTCGAAGAGAGCGAGACGTGGCGGCAGTTCCGCAACTTCTTGTTCATGCGGATCGTGCCGATCCTGAAGGACATAGGTCTGTGGGGACCGATCCTGCGGAAGGGCTTCGAGGAGATGGGGGTCATCGGCTTTGCCGACACGGACATCGATGCGGAGATGGCAGAGGACGAGCGGGCGGCCGAAGAGAGCGACGCTGCCCGCGACGCCCGCATGACCCACGTCAAGGACGTAGCGGCGCAGGCCGAGGCCTGAACCGCCGGCGCGACCGGCTCAGCCGCCTTCGGTCGCGCGTTCGAGCCCGGCCTGAATCTGCTGGGTGGGCTCATTGGTGTCGAGATAGTCGCGCCATGACGTGACCTTGCCGTTGTCGTCCACCTCGACGACGGTGGCGCCCTGCATCGCGATCGGGATGCCAGGCCCATCGCCAGCCTTG
>DATAYX010000401.1:0-11337 GCA_036272355.1 Acidimicrobiales bacterium | reverse complement strand
ACGCCGCTCAGCACAGGCCCAACTCTATTAGCGGCCGATGAAAACGGGCGCCCGCTTCTCCTTGAACGCTGCCATCGCCTCCGCCGTGTCCTGGCTGGAGAAATTGAGCGCCTGACACCGGGCTTCGTCCTCTACCGCTTGCTCCATGGAGGCGTTGGAGGAAGCGTGGAGCAGCGACTTCGTCATGGACAGCGCCAGGGGCGGCCCGTCCGCCAGGCGCCGCGCCCAGTCGTCCACGAAGGCGTCGATCTCAGATACCGGAAGCACCCGGTTCACCAGACCGATCGCCAGCGCCTCCTCGGCACTCCACATGTCCCCGAACAAGGCGACCTCCTTGGCCCGGGCCATGCCGATCAGCCGGGGCAGCAGCCAGGAAGCGCCATTGTCCAACGAGAGACCCCGCTTGGCGAAGATCATCGACAGCCGCGCCTGCTCGGTGCAGACCACGAGATCACATCCCAGCGCCAGCGAGAACCCGGCACCGACCGCCACGCCGTCGACCTTTGCGATCGTCGGCTTGCTGATGTGATGGAGGGCGAGCGCGACGTCACCCAAACGGCGCATCCGCGACAATCCCGAGCGCGACGGGTCGTTTGTGGGACCTTGCGAATCGCCGAGGTCGGCTCCCGAGCAGAAGGCACCGCCGGCGCCGGTCAACACCATCACCCGGTCGTCCGGGCTGTCCTCGATCTCCTCGAAGATCTCCCGCAGCTCCACGAGCATCCGGCCGTTGGCCGCGTTCTTGCGCTCGGGGCGGTTCATCGTGACGGTGGCGATACCGTCCTTGCGCTCGACGAGAAGGGTCTCCATGGAGACCGACCCTACGCCGCGGACCTCTTAGAACGCACTTTCCACGACGTGGAGCGCTTGGCCGGTGACGCCGATCACATCGAAGCGGATGTGGTCGTAGTAGACGTCCTGGCTCTGCAGATACGCCGTTGCCAACCGGCGCAGTCGCTGTTGCTTCGCCGGCGTCACGGCCTCCAACGGGTGGCCCCGGGTGTTCGACGTGCGCGCCTTCACCTCGCAGATGATCAACGTCACGCAGCCCGGCGGGGTGACCTGCGTGCAGAGCAGGTCGATTTCACCCTCGGCGCAGCGCCAATTGCGCGCCACGATCTCGTAGCCGTTGTCGACGTACCACTCGGCAGCCCAGTCCTCGCCCCTGTGGCCCAACGCAATCCGGCGGTTCCGGTGGCTCACGGCGGAGAACGGTCGGCTCCGACGACAAACGCCCAACCCGGCTCGGTCAGACGGTGACCCCGTCCGAGAGCTCCTGTTCGGGCAGGCGCTCGACGTTCACGTCACGGAACGTGACCACCCGCACCTCGGGCACGAAGCGGGCGGGGCGGTACATGTCCCAGACCCAGGCGTCACGCAGCTGCACCTCGATGCACGCCGGAGTCGTATCCGCGCGCACGTTCAACGACACCTCGTTCGCCAGATAGAAACGCCGCTCCGTCTCGATCACGTATGCAAAGACGGGGAGGACGGCCCGGTACTCCTGGACGAGCCCGAGTTCGATCTCGGACTCGTAGCGCTCGAGGTCCTCCTCGCTCATGCGGCGGCCCTAGGCGTCGGCAGCCTCGCCCGCATCGGAGCTCGCCTCGACGTCCGCATCGACCTCCGCATCGACCTCGGCATCGACTTCCACGTCGTCGATCGTGAGCTCATCCAGCGCCTCGATCTCGTCGGCGCCCTCGGCGACGACCTCAGCGGCAACCTCCGCCTCGACCGCCGCCGCATACGCCGCGGCCTTGGTCCCGCGGCCCCCACGCTTCTCCTTGATCTTCGCGGCCTTCCCATGCCGCTCACGCAGGTAGTAGAGCTTGGCCCGCCGGACGTCGCCCAGTGTCGTGACCTCGATCTTGGCGATCGTCGGCGAGTGGACCGGGAAGGTCCGCTCGACCCCCACGCCGAACGACACCTTGCGCACCGTGAAGGTCTCCTGCACGCCGCCGCCCTGCCGGCGCATGACCGCGCCCTGGAACACCTGCACGCGCTCCCGGCTGCCCTCGACGACCCGCACGTGCACCTTGACGGTGTCGCCGGCGCGGAATTCGGGGATGTCCGAGCGCAGGCTGTCGCGGTCGACGGTGTCGGTGGGTTGCATGATGACAGGCGTTCCTTCGAGATCAGGTCAGGCCGGGGCGGTGGGGTCCATCCGCTCTGAGCCGGACGGAACATGGTAGCCGTGCTCGGCCAACGCCCGCACGTCGTCATCCGACAGCGCCGATGCCCTGACCAGGCGCTCCAGCAGGTCCGGCCGCCGCGCCGCCGTGCGCAGCAACGCCTGGGTCCGCCTCCAGGCGGCGACCGCCCCGTGGTCGCCGGACCGCAACACGGCGGGGACCTCCCATTCCCGGAACGAGGCCGGACGCGTGTACTGCGGGTACTCGAGCAGCCCCTCGGAGAAGGACTCGTCCGCCGCCGACTCCTCGTTGCCGAGCACCTCGGGCCGCAACCGGGCCACCGCCTCGATGACGACCAGCGCCCCCAGCTCCCCGCCCGCCAGCACGAAGTCCCCCACGGACAGCTCCCCGTCGACCAGGTGGTCGGCCACCCGCTGGTCGACGCCCTCGTAGCGCCCGCACAACAGCGAGAACCCGCCCGACGCACCGTCGGCCAACCCGGCCAGCTCCGAAGCCACCGCCTGGTCGAAGCGCCGGCCTCCCGGTGTCAGCAGGAACAGCGGACGGGGCAGGTCCGGCACGGCCTCGACGCTGCGGAACAACGGCTCGGGCATGAGCACCATCCCGGCGCCCCCGCCGAACGGCGCATCGTCGACCGAGCGCCGGGGATCCTCGGCTCCCTCGCGCAGGTCGTGCACCCGCACGTCCAAGGCGCCCCCCGAGACCGCCCGCCCCAGGATCGAGGCGCTGCAGTAGCCCGCGACCACGTCGGGGAAGATCGTGAAGACGTCGACCCTCACCAGGTCCTACCGGGTCCTCACAGGTCGAGCAGCCCCTCGGGGATGTCGACGTCGACCGTCCCCGCCGCGGCGTCGTGGCCCGTCACGAAGTGCACCGGGATCAACGCGCCGGAGTCGAGCACCAGCAGGTCGCTGGCGGGGTTCGCCTCGACCGCCGCCACCTGACCCAACGAGGCGCCGGCCGCGTCGCGCACGACGGCGCCGACGAGCTCGTGCACCCACAACGTCCCGGGCTGCTCCAGCCCCTCGGCCGAGAGCTCCACACCGCGCAGACGTTCCGCCGCCTCGCGACTCCCGCACTCGGCGAACGAGACGATGAAGCGATCGGCACCCGCACCTCCCGGCGCCGGGCTCGATGAAACCACGGACAGGGGCCCGGACGAGGACGACAGCACGGACCCCGCGTCCAACCGCTCCAACCGGTCGGTCCAGAGCTGGACGACGACCTCGCCCTTCAGGCCGTGGGGCTTGGTGACCCGGCCGACCTTGAGGAGGTCAGTGGCCTCGTCCGGGGCCTCGTCCGTCGGCTCGTCCGTGGGCCCGGCAGTTTCAGTCGTCGACGATGTCCACGCTGGCCTGGACGCCGTCTTTGGCGCCGGCCACGTTGACCATCGTGCGGATGGCCTGGGCCGTGCGGCCCCGGCGGCCGATGACCCGGCCCATGTCCTCCGGCGCGACGTGCAGATTGAGACGGAGGCCGTTGCGGCGCTCCTCGGTCTCGATCGAGACGGCCTCGGGCTCGTTCGACAGCGACTTGGCGAGATACGTCAGCACCGACAACGGCGTGCCCCCGTCCAGCGCGGTCCGCTCGTTGCCCACACCGACCCGGTTGCCCTCGCCGGCGTCCTCGTCCCCGTCCCCGTCGTCCACGTCCTCGAGGTCGTCCCCGTCGTCCATGTCCTCGATGTCGTCAGCGTCGTCGATGTCGTCGTCGTACTCGTCGTCGGCCCCGGCCGATCCGCCGCCGCCCACTTGATTGATGTCACCCGCCTCGTAGAGATCGGTCACGGTTTCCTCACTTCGCCTTGGCCGACGCCGACGCCGACGCCGATGCCGCCGAGAACTCGTCCCAGGCCCCCGACGTCTTGAGCAGACGCTCCACCCGCTCGGTCGGCTGGGCGCCGTTCACCAGCCACTTCACGGCCTTCTCGTTGTCGATCTGGATCACGGCGTCGGGCTCGGCCGTCGAGGCGCCCCGGGGGGCATAGGTGCCGACGATCTCGAGGAACCGGCCGTCGCGGGGTGACCGGCTGTCGGCCGCCACGACCCGGTAGGTCGGCTGCTTCTTCTTGCCCATCCGCACCAGGCGGAGCTTCACTGCCACGTACTGAGTCCTTCCACGCTTCGGATGTCCAGGTCCCCCGAGGCTTCGCATTCCGAGGTTTTCCGGGGGGCAGCGCATCGACGGACGCGCCAGGGCGTCCATTGTGCCAGATGGGAGGGGTAGCCGGCCTCCCGCCCCCACCGGGCCCCTCCCGGAGGGCCCACGCCGCCCCGCCGGCCCACACAGGCCCCCCGTGGATAGCGCCGCTCGCCACCGGGTATGCAACCTGGGCATGAAGGCCACGGTCACCTCCTGATGCGGCTCCGGCGCTCGCAATGCGACGAGGGCGGCATCACCCGGCGCCGCCGGGGCAAGGGGTTCAGCTACGCCTACGCGAACGGCCGGCCGGTCAAGGACCGCAAGACGCTCGATCGCATCCGGGCCCTCGCCGTGCCACCCGCCTGGACGGACGTGTGGATCTGCCCGTGGCCCAACGGCCACATCCAGGCCCTCGGCACCGACGCCGCGGGCCGTCGGCAGTACCGCTACCACGACGACTGGCGGCTCCATCGGGACCGGCAGAAGTTCGAACGCGTGTTGGACTTCGCGGCCGTCCTGCCCGAGATCCGCGCCGTCGTCGAACGCGACCTGTCGCAGGACGGGCTGAGCCGCGAACGCGTGCTCGCCGCGACGGTCCGGTTGCTCGATATCGGGCTGTTCCGCGTCGGCGGGGAGGCGTACGCCGAGGACAACGAGACCTTCGGCGTGACCAGCCTGCGCAAGGAGCACGTTCGCATCCGCAAAGGGGTGATGGTGTTCTGCTACCCGGCGAAGGGTGCCATCGAGCGCACGATCGAGATCCGCGACGCCAAGGTCCGCAAGGTGGTCGAGGAGGTGCGCCGCCGTCGCTCGGGGAACGGACACCTCTTCGCCTACAAAGAAGAGGGACGGTGGATCGAAGTGCGGGCCGAGGACACCAACGCCTACATCAAGGACGCGGCCGGCGGCGGTGAGTTCTCCGCCAAGGACTTCCGCACCTGGTCCGCCACCGTGCTGACCGCAACCGCGCTGGCCGAGAACGGGGCGCCGGAGACCGAGCGCGAGGCGCGCCACGCCGTCGTCGAGGCCATCGCGGAAGCCGCCAACTATCTCGGCAACACGCCGGCCGTCGCGCGCTCCGCCTACATCGACCCGCGGATCATCGACCGTTTCGAAGACGGCCAGACGATCGCGGAGTGGCTCCCGCGTCTCCCCAAGGTCGAGACGGTGAGCGAGGCGAGCACGAAGAACGGCGGCCTCCGCCGCACCGTCGAGGAGGCGGTGATCGAGTTGATCAACGACGCCGTCACCGAGTCGAAGACCGGCGCCGCCTGAGACGACGAGGGCAGGGACGCAGAGGGGCGAAGAGGGGCGAAGAGGGACGAAGAGGGACGCAGGGGGGCGAAGAGGGACGGAGCGAACTAGCGGTTCTTGGGCGGCGTCACCCGCCCGCCCTTCTTCTTCTTCTTGGTCCCCTTGTTGACCTTCACCACTGGCTTGGCGGCACCGCCACCTCCCGGCGGGAGCCCGGGGAACCCATTGGCCAGCTCGGCGAGGTCGGCGTCCGAGGCGTCGCCACCCATGAGTTGGGAGAGCATGTCGAAGTCCGCGGAACCGGGGCCGGCGGCGGGGGCCTGTCCGGCGCCACCGAGTCCGGCCGCCTGTTGGGCGAGTTTCTTGGCGGCGCGGCCCGACATACCGGACATGTTCGGCATGCCGGGGAGGTTCGGCATGTTGCCCGACGCCATCCCCTTCATCATCTTCTGCATCTCCTTGAACTGCTTGAGGAGCGAGTTGACGTCCTGGACGGTGGTGCCCGAGCCGCGGGCGACCCGGCTGCGGCGGGATCCGTCCATGATCGCCGTGTCGTTGCGCTCGGCCGGCGTCATCGAGCAGACGATCGCCTCGACCTTGGCGACCTCGCCGTCGTCGATCTGGCCGGCGGCCTCGCGCATCTCCTTGTTCATGCCGGGCATGAGGCGCATGATGCCGCCGAGCGAGCCCATCTTCTTGACCTGGCGGAGTTGGGAGAGGAAGTCGTCGAGCGTGAACTGGCCGGCCATGAGGCGGCTGGCGCTCTTCGCCACCTCGTCGGTGTCCATGGTGCGCTCGGCCTGCTCGATCAGGCTCAGCACGTCGCCCATCCCGAGGATGCGGTCGGCCATGCGGTCGGGGTGGAACAGGTCGAAGTCGGCGATGCGCTCGCCCGTGGAGGCGAACGCAATGGGGCGCCCGACGACGCCCTTGACGGAGAGCGCGGCGCCGCCGCGGGCGTCGCCGTCGAGCTTCGTGAGGATCACGCCGGAGAGCTCGAGCGCATCGTGGAACGCCTTCGCGGTGGTGACGGCGTCCTGTCCGATCATCGCGTCGATGACGAGGAACGTGTAGTGCGGTTGCGTGGCGGCGGAGATCGCCCTGATCTGCTCCATCATCTCGCCGTCGATGGTGAGCCGTCCGGCCGTGTCGATGATGCAGACATCTCTGCCGAGCCGCCGCGCTTCTTCCAACCCGGCCTGCGCGCAGCGGACGGGATCGGTCGGCTCCGAGAAGACGGTGACGCCGATCTGGTTGCCGAGGACCCGGAGCTGCTCGACCGCGGCGGGTCGCTGGAGGTCGGCGCCGACGAGCAGCGGGTTGCGGCCCTGCTGCTTCCACCACTGCGCGAGCTTGGCGCTGTTCGTCGTCTTTCCCGAACCCTGGAGGCCGGCCATGAGGACGACGGTCGGCGGCTTGCTGGCGTAGGTGAGCTTGAGCGTCTCGCCGCCGAGAACGTTGACGAGCTCTTCGTGCACCGCCTTGATGACCTGCTGGCCCGGCGTGAGGCTCTTCGACAGCGCCTCGGTGCTGACGCGCAGCCGGATGCCGTCGCAGAAACGCCGTGCGACCGAGAGCTCGACGTCGGCATCGAGCAGCGCGGTACGGATCTCCTTCAGCGCCTCGTCGAGGTCCTCGTCGCTGATACGGCCCTTGCCGCGCAGGCGCGTCGAGATGCGTTCGAGGCGGTCGGACAGGGCGTCGAACATGAGGTCTCAGGTTAGTGGGGTGACCCGGCGCCCCTGCGTCGACCGGCTACGGTCTCGGGCCATGCCACGACCCTTTTCCCTGCGCTCCAGCGCGCTCGTGAGCGCCCTCGTGCTGGCCGGCGCCCTCGGGCTCGCCGCCTGCAGCTCCTCGCCGTCGAACTCGGCCTCGAACACGACGACCACCTCGGGAGGGAGCGGCACCGGTCCGTCCACGACGGTCACGGCGCCGCCCGGCAGCCCCTTGAACGCGATCAGGGCCATCCCGACCGCGGACCGCTCCCCCGCCGGCACGGCCGGGACCGCGCCGACGGTGACGGTGCCCTCGGGGACGGCGCCCACCACACTCGAGAGCGCCGACCTCATCACCGGCACGGGCAAGGCCGCGGCCAGCGGCGATTCCGTGACGGTGCAGTACGTGCTCGCGACCTACTCGAGCGGCAAGGTGATCCAGTCCTCGTGGACGAGCCAGCCCTTCACCTTCACCCTGGGGCAGGGCATGGTCATCAAGGGTTGGGACAAGGGCGTCGTCGGCATGAAGGTCGGCGGGCGGCGCGAGCTCATCATCCCTTCGAGCCTCGGCTACGGCGCGCAGTCGCCCGGGGCCGGCATCGCGCCGAACGACACCCTGGTCTTCGTGATCGACCTGCAGAAGATCGGTTAGGGCTGGCAGGCTGGTCTCCTGATGGAGACCACTGCGTGGATCGAAACGCTCCGCGGGGAGGGCGCGCGGATGACTGCGGCGGCGCGTGCAACCTCCGCCGACGCGCCCGTGCCGACCTGTCCCGAGTGGGCGGCGCGTGACCTGATCCGCCACACGGGCGGTATCCACCGCTGGGCGACCAGCTTCGTGGCCGAGGCGCGTGCAGAGCCGGGCTCCCAGACGCTCGAGGAGTTGGCGGGCGGCTGGCCCGGCGACGAGGAGCTGGCCGACTGGTTCGAAGCGGGCTACCGGCGGCTGGTCGCGGTGTTGGAGGCCGCGCCACCCGACCTGCAGTGCTGGAGGTTCCTGCCGGCGCCGTCGCCATTGGCCATGTGGAGCCGGCGGCAGGCGCACGAGACCGCGATCCACCGGGTCGACGCCGAGCTCACCGCGGGCCGGACCGTGGATCACCTCTCGCCCTTCATGCCGGCCTTCGCCGCCGACGGCGTCGACGAGCTGCTGACCTGTTTCGTGCCCCGCCGTTCGACCCGCTTGGAGTCCGACTCGCCGGCCACGCTCGGCATCGAATGCGCCGACGACGAGGGTGCCTGGGTGCTCACGATCGGTCCCGACGGGGTGAAGACGACGGCTGGCTCGACGTCCGACTCGGTCCCGCCGGACTGCATCGTGCGCGGCGCGGCGGGTGACCTCTACCTGGCCCTGTGGAATCGCGGCAGCGACCAGCGGCTCCAGGTCAGCGGCGATCGGGCCGTGCTGGACCTCTTCGGCGACGCCGTGCACGTGCGCTGGTCCTGATCCGGCGTCAGCGTCGCGTCAGGCGGTACACCTCCACGAGCCGCCGACTTTGACGCGGCCCTTCCCCGGCTTGCCGCGGAAGGAGCGCTGGAGGGGCCCCAGGGTGGTGTTCACCTTGCAGGAGCTCCTCAGCCGAAGGTGGCGTCGGAGTGGGCTTGCGCCACCTTGATGTCGGCCCCTATGGGCAGGCCGTCCAGCGGGCCGAGCAGGATGACGTGAATGGCCGTCACGGTGAGCCCGCTGTGGGTCTGGCCGAAACCGCCGCACGCACCCGTGAACGTCGGGCCGCCGTTGTCGCACGTCTCCTGGTCCAGGATGATCGCGATCGGGAGGCCAGCCGGCAGGATGGAATCGTTCGGTGTCACCGGCAGGGTCAACGCATGGCCCCCGATGCTCAGTTGGAGGAACTGCGTGGTCCCGAAGAGGTTCCCGTTGAGCGCATCGGTCTGCGCCGACGCCGCACCCGTCGCAGTGGCGAGGGACGAGGAAACCGACTTGGCCAGGGCGGCATAGATCGTGCATGTTGACGGACCCGGGGGTCCCGTCGCTCCCACCACGGGCAGGATGCAGACGTTGGCCACCTGCGCCGTGCTGTCCGATCTGCTCGAGGTCGAAGTGAGCGTGCCCGTGGTGTCGCTCACCGCCGCGCCCGCGCGCAACAGCGAACCGCCCGGGAGCGCCAGGGCGGTCAGTCCCTGGAAGTCGCTCCCGCCTGAAGCTGGAATGCTCACATAGCCGACCAGGGCCGGGAGGATGGGCGGTGTGGTGTCCTCGGATGCGATGAACGCGGAGCCACTGACGGACTGGTTCGCGGTCGCCCCGCAGTTCGGAGCGAGCGGCGGGAAGTCCGAGTGGGCCGCGGCCTGCGACACGACGAGGTCGACCGCGCCCAGCCCCAACAGCTTCGTGACGTGGACGTCGACCATCGAGACCGTGAGGTCGGCTGCGTAGGCGGGCACGCCGTTGATGGTCGTAAGGCCCGCCTTCCCGGTGCGACCCGAGGGTGGGCAGGTCGTGGGGAGGCCGCCGCCCGAGGCGGGGCCCTCCACTTCCAGACCGATGAACGAACCAGGCCCGAACAGCGCGCTCGGCAGGGCGATGCACGTGTTCGGCGCCACGTTGACCTTCGCCAGCCCCAGAACCCGGAGGTTGACGAAGGTCGATCCGGCGTCGCTGATCGATGCGCCCGTGGCAGTTGCAGTCGTCTCGGCGTTGGCCACGACCGCGTCCGCCTTCACGGTGCACAGTCCGGCCACGGGCAAGACGCAGAGCCCAGCCGTCTCGGCCGTGGCGCGGTCGGTGGCGGCCGCGCCGGCCCCGCCCACAACCTTCGCGTTGTTGGACGTGGAGAGGAGGTTTGCCGTCAGGACATGAGGCACGTTCGCACTGATGACCGTGTTGCTCGCTGAGGCGTCACCGACGCCACCCTGAGCTGAGTGGGTGGGTGGCGAGGGGATCAATGCGGTGAGGAGCCCCAACACGTTGACGTACGCGTTAATCGCCGCGCCGAACGCATTGGCGCCGGCTGGGTTCGGCCCAGCCGTGGCGCCGATCGCGACCGTCGCTGCCACCTGACCGCCGGCCTTGCCGCCGGGCGGCGTGAAGTCGGGGCTCGAGATATCGGCGGTGTTGCTGATGCTGCAGCTCGCAACCGTCACGATCTGCACGGTGAGCGTCACGGTCAGACCCGTGGTGTGCGCCGGGACGGTGCCGATGTCCCAGGTAATCGCGGACGCCGGCGTCCCGCTTGTGCTGCAGCCGCCCGAGCAGCCCACGAACTCGGTCCCGGCGGGGATCGTGTCGGTGATCGTGGTCCCGTTGGCCGGCGCAGGCCCGGTATTGCCGTACGTGAGGGTGTAGACGATGTCGTCACCCGTGGTCGCCGGCGGGAAGATGGGGTTGCCCGAGCTGCTGAAGAGGGCCGCCGACTTGGTCAGCGTCAGGTTGGGCGAGGCCGTCACGCACTCCGTCGAGGAGGTGGACGAGACGTCGACGGTCGTGGGGTCGACCGTGTTGACCACCGGGAACTGTCCCGGCGCGCAGCCGCCGCCACCCGAGGTGCCGGTGAAGGTGGCCGGCATCACGGCGGTGTAGGTGAAGGTCTCGGCCTGGCCCGCCGCGATGGTCCCAGTGGCGCAGGAGATCGTCGTGCCGCTCTCCGTGCAGGTGCCCGATCCGCCGGACACCGACACCACCGAGATGCTCTGAGGCTGCGGGCTGCTCGAGTCGGTGAAGGACGTGGCGCCCGGCGCCGAGCCCTTGTTGGTGACCGTGATGGTGTAGGTCACCGTGCCGCCCGGCGTCGTCGTGGTGGGGCTGGCCGTCTTGGTGATGACCAGGTTCGGGGTGGCGTTTACGCACACCGTGGCGCCGCTCGACCCGCCGCCCCCGCTGATGGTGACGGTGTCGACCACCGGGAACTGGTTGGGACCGCACGGTTGCTGCCCGGGCAGGCCCGTGAAGCTGGTCGGCATGTCGGCGGTGATGGTGAAGACCTGGCTCTTGCCGGCCTTGATCGTGCTGGTGGTGCAGGTGAGGTTGGTGGTGCCGCTGACCGGGTTGCAGCTGCCGCCGCTCGGAGTCGAGCTCACGAACGTGACGTTGGTGACGTTGGGGTCGTTGG
>DATAYX010000400.1:0-16123 GCA_036272355.1 Acidimicrobiales bacterium | reverse complement strand
AAGAGATGGTCGTCGTACTCCGTGACCGTCTTGCCGGGCCAGTGCCGGTAGATGTCACCGGGTACGAAGTCCTCGAGGTAGCGGCCGAACGGCCGGTCGTAGACGGTCACTCGTCGGCTTGCGGCTGGCGGGGCCGGGTGGTGAACCCGAGCGACGCGCCGGGCAATGCCTCGCCGTCGATCGTCAGGCGCCAGGCGAACCGGGTGCCGGGCTCCAAGGGGATCGGCCCGAGGTTCACGGCGAGCGCAACGTCGATAGGCGAGCCCTCGGGAATCCCCTGCGGCTGGCTCACCGTGAACTCGCCGCGCACCTCGACGGGTTGGGTGCCATCGGCCGTCTCCATCAGCACGGGGCGGCCGTCCGCGTCCTCGAGGAACAGCTCCCAGTGGTGCGAAGTCTCCGCCTCGTGCCAGTCGACGTCGATCTTCAACGCCACGGCAGATGGCACGGGGTCTGGTCCGGTCATGCTCCATCCCCCGCCGAGGATGTAGAGCTTGCCGTCGGACACCTGGGCCGCATCGCACAGCAACATGGTCACCTTCACGGGGGAGCAGGTTACCGGCCCACGGCGTGAGGGCCGGATTTCGCTTTCGGGCACCGAGCCAAGTCCCATTGCGCCTCCCGACTTCTAGAGTGCTGGTTCATGGCGCAGTGGACAGGCGGGGAAGCCTGCGATGAGTGAGCTGCAGGGGCTGCGCGACGACGTGTACCGCCGGCCGTTGGCGACCGCACTGGACCGTCTCGGGCTGGGCGCGGGCTGGCGCTGTGTGGACGTGGGCGCGGGAGGTGGCGACGTGTCGGTGGCCCTGGCCGAAATGGTGGGCAGGGACGGCCGGGTCTACGCGGTCGACAGCGATCCTCGGGCGCGTGACGAGGTGGCCCGGGCCGCCGCGGAGCACGCGCAGGTCATCGCGCTGACGCAGGCCGGCGAGGACCTCTCGCTGCCCGAGGAAGTCGACCTCGCGTTCTGCCGCTTTCTCCTCCTGCACGTGCTCGACCCTGCCGTCGTCGTCGCCAAGATGGCCACCACCGTCCGGCGGGGCGGCTGGGTGGTGGCGCAAGAGCCGATCACGTCGGCCGGTCGCATCGGGGGCTCACCCATGTCGATGCCGGACGCGCAGCATCCCGATGTCGGCGCACTGTTGCCCGCGCTTGTCCGCAACGCTCCGCTCGAGGTGGTCGACGCGTGGGCGGAAGCGCCCGCCGGCGTCGGTCCGGGCGCGGTGTCCCAATACCTGGAGTCGTTGACCGGCGTGGACCCCGGCGACGACCCGGTCGTGTTGCCGCCGTTGGTGACGGTGATCGGCCGCCGCGCCTGACGCACCCGCATTCGAGGAGCGCCGGAGCGGGAAAAGGAGGCCTTCGGGCCAGCCAATAATGTGGCGCCCCATGACTTCGCCCGACTCCGCCGACCTCGCCGCTGCCGCCTCTGCGGTCGACCTGGCCCAAGAGCTCGTCGAAGGGGCCTGCGCCTCCATCAGGGGCCGAGGCGGGATCGACGCCAACCAGGTCGTCGCCTACGACGTCGCACACGCCGCGGCCGCGGTGGGCACGGCCCGGGCCGCCCTCCAGTACGGCGAGCAGGGGGACGTCGAGGCGGCCATTGCATCGGCGTTCGTGGCGGACGTCGTGGCCGACCTCGCGGGGAAGGTCGCCGGCCGCGAGGCGCTGTGGGGCGTCGAGCCCGGGTGGGCGACGCCGGTGTCCTCTTTCCTCGAGGCCCAGCGCGAGCCCGGGATGCTCGCGGCGCTCGCGGCGACCGAAGGGCCGAGGCATCTCGGGGAGGACTTCGAGTTGGTGCGCGAGACCTTCCACCGTTTCGCCGAGGAGAAGGTGCGGCCGCACGCCGAGCATGTGCACCGCACGAACTCGGACATCCCCGAGGATGTGATCGAGGGCCTCGCGGAGCTCGGTGGTTTCGGCCTCTCGGTGCCCGAGGAGTACGGCGGCTTCGCGTCGGGCGGCGAGAGCGACTACATGGGCATGGTCGTGGCGACCGAGGAGCTCAGTTGGGGCTCGCTCGGCGTCGGCGGCTCGCTCATCACCCGGCCCGAGATCCTCACCCGTGCGTTGGTCTACGGGGGAACCGAGGAGCAGAAGAAGCACTGGCTGCCGAAGCTGGCGTCCGCCGAGGTCCTGGCGGCCGTGGCCGTGACCGAGCCCGACTTCGGGTCGGACGTGGCCGGGATCGTGACGTCGGCGACGCCGGTCGACGGCGGGTGGGTGGTGAACGGCGTCAAGACATGGTGCACGTTCGCAGCACGTGCCGACGTCCTGATGCTGCTGGCGCGGACGGACCCGGACCGGTCCAAGGCGCATCGAGGGATCTCCATGTTCGTGGTCGAGAAGCCGCAGGGGGACGGCCACGGCTTCGTCTTCACCCAGGGTGCGGACGACGTGGAGGGGCGCCCTCCGGGTCTGGAGCCCGGGCGGCTGGAGGGCCGGCCCATCGACACGCTCGGATACCGGGGCATGCACTCCTACGAGCTGGCGTTCGAGAACTGGTTCGTGCCGGCTGCGAACCTGGTCGGCGGCGAGGACGGGCTCGGCAAGGGCTTCTATCTCCAGATGCAGGGCTTCGAGAACGGCCGGCTGCAGACCGCGGCCCGCGCGTTGGGCGTGATGCAGGCCGCCTACGAGGCCGCCGTGGCGTACGCGTCGGAGCGCAAGGTCTTCGGCGCGCCGATCTTGGAGTATCAGCTGACGCAATGGAAGCTCGGCCGCATGGCGGTGATCATTCAGGCGACCCGCCAGTCCTCGTACCACGTGGCGCGGCTGATGGCCCGGGGGGAGGGCGCGTTGGAGGCGTCGATGGTCAAGGCGTACGTGTGCCGGGCCGCCGAGTGGGTGACCCGGGAGGCCATGCAGATCCACGGCGGCATGGGATACGCCGAGGAGTTCGGTGTCTCGCGCTACTTCGTTGACGCCCGGGTGCTGTCGATCTTCGAGGGCGCGGACGAGACGCTGGCTTTGAAGGTGATCGCGCGCCGGTTGATCGGCGACTGAGCCTGTCTCCTAGCCGGCGCTGCGCTTGAGCCCGGCGCGCTCGCCGCGGCTGACGAACTTCAGGGCCATCTTGCGACTGGCCTCGTCGATCATCTCGTCGCCGAACATGACGGCGCCCTTGCGGTCCTCTTCCGTGGCCTTGCGGTAGGCCTCGAGGATGTCGATGGCGTGGTCGAACTGCTCCTGGGTAGGCGAGTACACCTCGTTCATCACGGTCACCTGGTCCGGCGTGAGCGCCCACTTGCCGTCGTAACCGAGCATGCGCGTGCGCATGGCGTAGTCCCTCAGTGAGTCGAGCTCGCGCACCTTGAGGAACGGGCCATCGATCACCTGCAGTCCGTTGGCGCGGCCCGCCATGAGGATGCGGCTGAACACGTAGTGGAAGTGGTCGCCCGGGTACTCGGGGATGTTGACGCCGCCGGTGAGCACCGGCATCTCGATGCTCGCCGCGAAGTCCGCGGGGCCGAAGATGATCGTCTCGAGCCGCGGCGAAGCGGCGCAGATCTCGTCGACGTTGATAAGTCCGCGTGCGGTCTCGATCTGCGCCTCGATGCCGATATGCCCGACCGGCAGGCCCGACTTCTTCTCCACCTGCGTCAGCAGCATGTCGAGCGCCTGTACCTCGGCGGCGGACTGCACCTTGGGCAGCATGATCTCGTCGAGGCGTTCGCCGGCGCTGCCGACGACCTCGATCACGTCGCCGTAGGTCCACTCGGTGTCCCAGGCGTTGACCCGTACGCACAGCACGCGGTCGTCCCAGGGGAGGTTCTTGATGGCGTCGACGACCTTGGGCCGTGCGCTCTCCTTCTCGAGGGGCGCCACGGCGTCCTCGAGGTCGAGGAAGGTCATGTCGGCCGGGACGCTTGGCGCCTTGGCCAGGAACTTCTCGTTCGAACCGGGCGTGGAGAGGCAGGAACGGCGGGGGAGGTCACGTGAGCGTGCGGACATGACTCGATGGTAACCCACCGCCTTCGGGGGCCTTTTCGGGCGGTCGATCTGTGAAACGGGGCCGGTGTTTCTTCCCCGGTATGCGCATACATGTGCGTATAGATCGACGCGCGAACGACACGGCGCGCCGTAGCACTCGGCAAGGGACCGTTCTTCGCTGCGGGCGTCAACGCGCCCCGTGACTACTTCAGATGCTCACCGAAGAACGACAGGGTGCGATCCCACAGTGCGCGCGCCGCGTCGGCGTCGTAGACCTCCGGGCGCGTGTCGTTGAAGAAGGCGTGGTCGGTGCCGGGGTACACGATGATCTCCACCGACTTGCCCATGCCACGCAGTTGTTCGGCGAGCTCGTTCGCCTTTTCGGGCGTGAAGTACTCGTCCTTCTCCGCGTAGTGGCCGAGCACGGCGGCTGACATCGCCGGGTAGTCGGGCTGGACGTCTGGCCACGGCACGATCCCGTAGCACGGCACGACGGCCGCCACGGCGTCCGGCCTCTGCGTGGCGAGCACGAGCGCGAGCCCGCCTCCCATGCAGAACCCGATCACGCCCACCTTCGACCCTGCGCTGCGCCGCAGCACCTCGTCGACCGCGCCGCTCATGTCGCGCGCGGCCTGGTCCATCTTCATGGCCATCATCGCTTTGCCGGCTTCATCGGGCTCACCCGGTGCCACCTTCTGGCCGTGGTACAGGTCGGGCGCCAGCGCGACGTAACCGGCCGCCGCGAAGCGGTCGCACACGTCCTCGATGTGGTCGACGAGCCCCCACCACTCCTGGATCACCACGACGCCCGGCCCGCTGCCGCCCTCGGGCATGCTCAAATAGCCGCCCGCGGTTGATCCATTGCTCGGAAATTCGATCATTTCGCCCATGCCGCGTGACCGTAGTTCGCACGAGGGCGTTCCGTTATCTTCTCTTGTTGACTTCGAGTTCGAAATTTCTCATTTTGATGATACACCTGCGACTTCGCACCAAGAGTACGACTGTAAACGGGCGTTTAGCACCAAGGGTGTTTGAAACGCCCAGGGGGTTCAACTAAACATATGACCCATCGTGACTGACGTAGAGCGGGTTTCCCACTCCACGCCGCGGTCTTCGAGGAGCACAAAATTGCTCCAGCGGGTAGGTGTCCCCGCGTTGACCGTCGTCACAGTGTTCGGGAGCACTGTGCTTGGTTTTGCGCGCCCTGCCGCCGGTGACGCCGTCTCCGACGCGAAGGCGAAGGCGGCCGCCATCGAGGCTCAGCTGTCGCAGGCCCAGAACGCGATGTCGGCTCTGAGCCAGCAGTACGACGAGGCGCAGTACCACCTGTCGCAGATCAACTCGAGCATCCAGACGACCGAGGCGAACATCGCGGCCGCCCAGCAACAGGTGGCGAAGGACAAGAGCACCCTCTCCAAGGCGGCCGTCGCCAACTACATCACCGACGGGACGGCGTCGACTCAGAACTCTATGTTCAGCGGCAACCAGTCCACCCTGGGCGCCACGAGCGAGTACAACCAGATCGCCGAAGGCGACATCACCCTCGCCGTCGACAAGCTCCACACGGCCGAGAACCAGCTGAACTCCCAGAAGGCCCAACTGACCACGGAACAGGGTCAGGCGCAGACGCAGGTCAACGCCGAGCAGGCCGCAGTGGCCCAGAACCAGCAGGCCATCAACCAGCAGAAGAGCGCGCTGGCGCAGGAGCAGGGCCAGATCGCCCAACTCGTGCAGCAGCAACAGCAGGCCGCTGCGGCCGCCGCCGCCCAGGCCGCGAAACAGCGCCAGGCCGCGGCAGCGGCTGCCGTGAGCTCCGGTGGGGGCGGGGGCGGGGGCTCGCAGCTGGCGAGCGCTTCGCACGCACCGCCGCCTCCGACCGCTGCCGGTGGCGCAGGCGCCGTTCAGGCCGCCGAGAGCCAGCTCGGAGTCCCCTACCAATGGGGCGCCGAGTCCCCCGGCGTCGGCTTCGACTGCTCGGGTCTGACGGCGTGGTCCTGGGGGCAGGTCGGCGTGTCGCTGCCGCACTACTCGGGCGGCCAGATGGCTGACTCGGCCCCCGTGCCCGTCAGCGACCTCCAGCCGGGCGACCTTCTCTTCTACGGCCCCGGCGGCTCGGACCACGTCGCCATGTACGTGAGCCCGGGCACGATGATCGAGGCGCCCTACACCGGTGCTGACGTCCGGCTGACCGCCCTGCGTCTCGGCGATGGATTCGTCGGCGCCGGCCGGCCGTAGCCCGGCTTCTCACCCCAAGCCGCCCTCCACCTCGCCGACCCTCCCCTCCCCGTGGGGTTCAGCCGGCCCGCGGCGTACCCCACGCCCTGCCGGCCGTAACCTGGACTCGCCGCCGCGATGAAACCGATCCCCGTCGCCTTCCATATCGGCCCACTCGAGGTCCACACCTACGGCATCGGTCTCGCGCTGACGTTCTGGTTCGGGTTCGTCTATTTCGAACGCCGGCTCAAGCGGAACGGCTATCCCACGGACTGGCTCGTGCCGGTCTTCCTCTGGATCATCCTCGCCGCCGTCGTGGGCGCCCGCACCCTCAGCGTCCTGACCAACACCGGCTACTACGGGCAACACCCCGGCGACATCCTGGCCGTCTGGCAGGGCGGGTTGTCGTCCTTCGGCGGGCTTCTCTTCGCGGTGCCCACCGGCGTGATCCTCACCCGGCGCCGCTGCCCCGAGCTCGCACTCGGCCGCGCTCTGGACCTCGTCGCACCCGTCCTCATGGCCTGTTGGGCGATGGGACGACTGCTCGGCCCGCAGCTCATGCGCGCGGGGGGCGGGCACCCGACGAACCAGTGGTTCGGTATGTACTACGCCGACCTGGTCGGCAAGCGCCTCCCGGTCCCGATCTTCCAGGCGCTGGAGGACTTCGCGGTTTTCCTGGTCCTCATTGCGATCGAACGCCGCCTCGGCCGCTGGTCCGACGGCACGCGCCGCATTGGCTACCCGTCCGGCGTCGTCATCGGCACCGGAATGATCCTCTGGGGCATCGAGCGCTCGCTCGACGAGCACCTGTGGCTCGGAGAGGGCGGCGGCCTCGGTTCGGACCTCGTCCAGGTGGCGGGTGTCCTGTTGGTCGTCGGCGGCGCGTGCATCCTCATCCGCACGCGCCTGCGCTGGCGTGATTGGCTGCAGACACACCATGCCGGTGATCCGTCCCAGTCCCTCGAGGTGCCGTCCGATGCCCAAACTGCGACGGACACGTCCCACTCGTCGCACTCGGATGCGCTGGCGGCACGGGGAGATACCAGCTCCGTTCCGTAGTCGCCGTCCCTACGGGTGGAGGGGGTGCGTACTTGCTACGTCTCGCTCAGATGCGAGAACCGGGCACTCCGCGTGCGGATGCGATCGCCTTGACGCTCGATCGCAAGTGCGCCGCCGTCCCTGAAGATCCATCCCACTTCGCGCCACGGGCGGATCTCCGGAATAGCGTCGGAGTGCTCGGGACCCTGCAACGTCACTTCGTCGATTCGAATGCTCACGATTGATGCCCCCGTTCCCTCGGCGTTCCGACCCGCCCCTCAAAAAGGGGAACTGCACGAGGCGCCGACTTCTTACGCCGGGCCGAGGATACGAAGCGTCGTCTCCGATGTGGTGGATCCACGACCCGTTGTCGCCCCGTTGTCGAGCTCCGTTCACCTTCGCCCGACAACGCCGCACGAGAACCAGCTTTTCCCGCAAGGCTGTTGCGCAATCCGGGTGGCTGAACGCCACGTATACCCGAATGGCCTGCTCAATACGAAAATTGCATGAGTGATGCGCAAGTGTCCGCGCCCTCTCGGCTTCTTCGGATGTTGGGAAACGGAGACGGCGGGAGAGAGGGGACGTGAGCCATGGCCACGATCCAGACCTGCATACAGAGCACGAGTGAGCCGATGGACGACGAGGCGAACTGGAGCGACGAGGAGAAGCGGGAGTGGTACGCCGCTCACGGCGGCGCTCCTACCCACGTCGTGACGTTCGAGCCGCTGTACCAGATCGAGCTGTGCATTCCGCCTTGGGAACAGCCGGACCGGCACATCGCTCGTTCCGCCGTGTCCTGGGGGCAGAACATGCAGCGCGCCCTGGCCTCACAGGACCCGCACGCGGACCCGTTCGCGACAACCGTGGTCGCTGCGCATCACGAGGGCAACTCGATGGAGGTCTACTGCAACATGCAGGCTCGACCACGACCTCGGTTGCGCGCCGTCAACTAACGGGTCCGGGCCTCACCGCTTGGCGGCCTGGCAGCCGTCAGCGCGGCTGGTGGTCGCAGCCCGCGGAGACCTTCGGGGCTGATCCTCCGGCTCACGTGTTCGGCTTGTCGCCCGACTCGGCGGCGCGGCGCATCTCTTCCAACTTGTCGATGAGGCCCATACGTTCTTGGCCGACGTTCGAGTCGAGGCGCTCGGCGATCTGCTCGGGCGTCCAGCGGCCGTCTGCCCACATCGCCCGCACCTCAGCCGGCTGGTTCCACACCGCGATCTTCGAGCCGACGACGGTGTACACCTGGCCGGTCACGTGCTTGGCCTTGTCGCTCAGGAGGTACACGACCATCGGGGCCACGTCCTCGGCGTCGCCCATCTCGGCCAGCTCCTGGGGCACGTTGGCCGACATGCGGGTCCTCGCCACCGGGGCGATGGCGTTCGCCGTCACCCCGTAGCGGTACAGCCCGGCCGCGGCCGAGCGCACCAGCGAGACGATGCCGCCCTTGGCCGCCGCATAGTTGGCCTGGGCGACGCTGCCGGAGAAAGCGCCCGAGGTGAACCCGATGAGGGCGCCCCCGCCCTCCTGCTTGCGCATGACCGCAGCGGCAGCCCGGAACACGGTGAAGTGGCCCTTCAAGTGGGTGGCGATGACGGCGTCCCACTCGTCCTCGGACATGTTGAAGAGCATGCGCTCCCGCAAGATGCCGGCGATGGCCACAACCCCGTCGATCCGCCCGTACTTCTCCACAGCGGTGGCGATAAGACGCTCCCCCGCCTCCATCTGCGAGATGTCGTCGGCCACGGCCAACGCCTCCCCGCCGGCCTTGGTGATCTCGGCCACGACGGCGTCTGCCACCTCGCTGGTCGGGTCCTCACCGGCCATGCCGACGCCGTAGTCGGCCACCACGACCGTGGCCCCCTCGGCCGCGCACGCCAGGGCGACCGCCCGACCGATCCCGCCACCGCCGCCGGTCACGGCGACGACCTTGCCCGCGAGGAACCCTGCCATGGTTGAATCTCCCGATCTCTCTTCGCCGGCCGACCGACGGACGGCACGCAAATTGCCGTAAGTTAGAACACGTTCTAGCCTGCTGACGGCGGGGGGTGCCATTCCCCGTCCGCTTCGCGAGACCTCCAAGGAGACTGCAGATGGGTGACCTCGGCTTCTGGGCACTGGCACAGGAAAACCCCGACTACCTGGCCCTCGTCACGCCCGAGGGCGACGAGGTGAGCTCCGGGGAGTTGTTGGGCCGGGCCAATCAACTGGTCCACGCCCTGCGGGCCCACGGCTTCGAAGAGGGGGACCGGATCGCCACGCTGCTGCCGAACGGCGCGGAGATGATCGAGATCTACCTGGCCGCGCTCCAGGCGGGCTGGTACCTCGTGCCCATCAACTTCCACCTCGTGGCCCCCGAGGTGGCCTACATCCTCAAGGACTCGGGCGCCAAGGCCTTCGTCGCGCACGAGCGCTTCGCCGAGGTGGCGGTGGCCGCAGCCGACGAGGCGGGCATCGGCGAGGACGGCCGGCTCGCCGTCGGCGCCATCCCGGGCTTCGAGGACTACACCGCCCTCCGCGACGCCCATCCGACCACGTTGCCCGACGACCGCACGGTCGGCGACGTCATGAACTACACGTCCGGCACGACCGGGAACCCAAAAGGGATCTATCGCAAGCTTCCGGGGGTCACCCCGGAAGAGGCTGCGTTGGGACTGGCGGGGCTGCTGTTCCTCTTCGACATCCAACCCCACGACGACAACGTCCACATCATCGGTTCGCCGCTCTACCACACCGCGGTGCTGCGCTTCGGGAGCGCGTCGGCGCACCTCGGCCACACCCTCGTCGTGATGGACAAGTGGCTACCCGAGGACATGTTGCGGCTCATCGAGGAGCGGCGGGTGACGACCTCGCACATGGTGCCGACGCAGTTCCACCGGCTGCTCGCCCTCCCCGAGGACGTGCGGGCGAAGTACGACGTCTCGTCGCTGCGCCACATGATCCACGCCGCGGCGCCCTGTCCCGTCGACGTGAAGCACAAGATGATCGCCTGGTGGGGCAACGCGGTCGACGAGTACTACGCGGCCAGCGAGGGCGGCGGCACGCTCGTCACGGCCGCGGAGTGGCTGCAGAAGCCCGGCACCGTCGGCAAGCCGTGGCCGATCAGCGAGATCGCGATCTTCGACGACGACGGCAACCGCATCGAGGAGCCGGGCGTCATCGGGACGGTCTACATGTCGATGGGGGCCGCCAACTTCGAGTACCACAAGGACAAGGAGAAGACGCAGAAGAACCGGATCGGCTCCTTCTTCACCGTGGGCGACGTCGGCTTCCTCGACGAGGACGGCTTCCTGTTCCTCCGCGACCGCAAGATCGACATGATCATCTCGGGTGGCGCCAACATCTACCCGGCCGAGATCGAGAACGTGCTGCTCTCGCACCCCAAGGTCGGCGACGCGGCCGTCTTCGGCATCCCCCACGAGGACTGGGGTGAAGAGGTGAAGGCCGTGATCGAGCCGGCCGAGGGGATCGAGGGCGACGACGAGCTCGCCGCCGAGATCCTCGCCTTCTGCGCCGACAAGCTGGCGAGGTTCAAGACGCCCAAGTCGATCGACTTCACCAACGAGATGCCACGGGACCCCAACGGCAAGCTCTACAAGCGCAAGCTGCGCGACCCCTACTGGGAGGGCGTGCAGCGCGCGCTCTGAGCGCACGAGCTCGGCCGGCGGCCGGCTACGACGACGTCATCGCGGCCAAGCTGGGGCGGTGGTGACGTCGGACGTCAACATGCAGGTCCGAGAACGTGGTTCGGGCGAAGCCTGCCGGCGCGTCCTGGCCACGCTGCCGACGTGGTTCGGCATCCCCGAATCGGTCGAGGACTACGTGGCCAACGCCGACGGGCACCCGACCGTGGTGGCCACGGTCGACGGCGACGACGTCGGGATCCTGACGCTGGTCGTCCATACGCCCTACGCCGCCGAGGTGTACGTGATGGCCGTCCGCCCGGAACACCATCGGCACGGCCTCGGGCGCCGGATGCTCGAGGTCGCCGAGTCCTGGCTGCGGGAGCGGGACATCGAGTACCTACAGGTCAAGACGCTCAGCCCGCGGCATCCCGATCCCGGCTACGTGAAGACCCGCGAGTTCTACTTCGCCGCCGGCTTCCGCCCTCTGGAGGAATTCCCCGAGCTGTGGCAACCGGAGAACCCGGCACTCCAGATGATCAAGACCCTCGCACCTCGTCCGCCGGACGCATGACAGGCCGGGAGGGATACGGCACCGACGCCGACTACCTGCGCGACAAGCAGTACCGGGACCCCACCAACCTCAACGCGCGCATCGCGTTGCACGCGCGCTTCGCCCGGGCGGACGAGCCCTGGAACCCGTGGCTCGCCGGCCGCGTGGACTGGCCGGACAACGGCGAGGTGCTCGAGGTGGGATGTGGGCCCGGACTCCTCTGGACGAGCATCGCGCCGCTCCTCCCCCACCTGCGCCTCACCCTGACCGACTTGTCCGAGGGAATGCTCGACGCTGCTCGGGGTGTGGTCGAACCGATCGCGTCGATCGATCTCGCGGCGACGCGCGCGTGCGACGCGCAGGATCTCCCGTTTCCCGACGCCTCGTTCGATGTCGTCGTCGCCAACCACATGCTGTACTACGTCCCCGAGCCCGCCCGGGCCGGCGCCGAGTTCGCGAGAGTCCTCGGACCCGGCGGCGTCCTTCTCGCGGCGACGAACGGCCCGGACCATCTCGACGTCATCGCCGACATTTCGCGCCAGGTCTTCGGCTGGTCGTCGCTCGACTTCGTCGACCGGCGCTTCGGGCGTTCCAACGGTGGAGCGATCCTTGGCGCGGCCTTCGAGGAGGTCGTGTGGCATCACCATCCCGGCCGGTTGGTGTGTGACGACCCGGACGCAGTCATCGCCTACATCGAGTCGTCCTCGGTCGGCCAGGAAGCCGACGCGTCACGCCGCGCCGCGCTGTCCGCGGCGGTCCGGGGCCGGTTCCAGACGGCCGGTGGCGTGGTCACCATGACGACGGACGCCGGCTGCTTCGTCGCACGGCAGCCGAGGGTCCCGACCCCCTAAGCCTCGTCGGCAGGGTCGACCCACTGGGCGCTGACTCGGTCGTACGCCTCGCGTTCCGCGAAGCCGATGACGGCCCAGACGGCCCGCTGGCCGGCCCGGCGGACGCCCTCGGCCCGGTGGTTCCCGTCCTCGAGGACGAATTCGCCGAGGCGGTACGCGACGACGACCGGCGGCGGGTCCCACCCCCGCTCGGCCTGCCTGTCCATCGAGTCGACGCGCTCGTCCCAGTACTCGTCGTCGACCGGGCAGAGCACCGGGTCGCCCGGTGGTCCGGCGAGGCGGTTCAGCTTGTCGAGTGGCAGCCGTACCGGGCCGGCCCACCACTCGAATTCCTCCGAGAGCTTCTGGGCGAGAATCGGGTTGTCACTGCCCGGGCTCGCCAGGAACCGGGCGACCCAGTCGCGCAGCCCGTCCCGTCCGGCCGCCTCCCGGGCGCTCTCCACCGAGAATTCAGGTTCGTCGCGCGTCGCCATCGTCATCCCTCGCCTATGTCGTCTCCGTCACTTGCGAATGCGAATGACGGAGGCCGGATTTCGAAGAGGTGGGCCTGCTCGTTGAAGGAATGGAGCGTCCACCGTTGCTGCGTCTCCTCGTACTCCCACTCCGTGAGCCCCGTGTTGGTGGGCTGAAGGCGCGTGCTCGTCCCGGGTTGGGGGACGGACAACAGCACGCGGATCGAGGCCACGATGACGCCTGCGTGGCAGACGGCGACCACCGTCCGGCCCTCGAATTCGGCGCCGAGCTCGTCGAAGAGCCTGGCGACTCTTTGGTGGAAGCTCGTCCAGCTCTCGCCGCCGGGCGCGAACACGCGCTCGGGTTCTGCCTCCATGTTGAACGAGCCGTAGCGCGCCGCATAGTCCTCCCACGTGAGGCCATCCGCGTCGCCGGTGTGGATCTCGCAGAGGTCGCACCGCTGCCCGAAGTCGTCGAAACCCAGCGCAGGCGCGATAATCTGCGCCGTCTCGATCGCCCTGGGCAGGACGCTGCTCAGCAGGACGTCGGCGCGAATGCGCCCGGTGGCCCTCAGATGCGAACCCAGGGCCGTCGCCTGCGTGCGCCCGAGGTCCGTCAAGCCGCTGCAGCCACGCGGCCCGCTGACGACGCCGTCGAATCCGGCGTACGCGTCACCGTGACGGATGAGAATCAAACGCATGCCGAGATACGTACCCGATGGGTCGAGACTCCAAAAAACGGGGAGGTGGTGGTGCCAAATCGGGAGCGGGTTCAACGGCACCCGAAGGCGTGGCGCCGTCCTTACCGAGACATCGGTTCGGGCTCAGGTACCGGGGACGGAGGATTCGGCTCGGGTTCGGGCTCGATGGGCGTCGGATCTTGAGGAACGGTCACCTCAGGAGCGATACCCCGGTGAAGAGGAGGAAAACGAGCCCCTCACGCCACACGGTCCGCCGCGCGCCCGGGGCCGGTCATGGTCCCCACGACGGCTCCCAGCGTGGTCGCAGCCGAGAGCACCACGCCGAGCACGAAGTCGAGCGGCGAGCGCATCATCGGCCTTCCCGCCCACACCTCCCCGATCTGGCGGGCGAGCAGCGTCGACCCGATCCACCGCACCACCTCGTTGCGACGGGCCCGGCTCACGCTCTCGTGCGCGTACCCGTAATTCGCGCGGGCATTGACGAAGGCATTGACCACCGACCACCACGCGCCGTGATCCTGACAATGGTGGACGACGATGCGGTCGTCGCACACCGCCGCACCCTCTTCGATCAGCTTGGGCACGAGCTTGCTCTCGACGTCACCAGGATTGGCAAAGGGAAACTCGAGCTCCCTCTGCTTGATCGAGACGGTCGAGAAGGGTGGTGGCCGGCTCGGCAGCACCTTCATGGGTGGAGCGAACGGGGCCGCGAACGCGAGGAAGTTCGCCCGGCCGGCGACGGTGGCATCCGTGGCGTTCACCAGGCACCCGACGACCATGGCGGCATAGGGATGTTCGCGGTGGGCGCGCAGGACCGCGTCGACCCAGCCGGGCCCAGGCACCGCGTGGTCCTCGCCGAACGCGAGGACCACGCCACGGGCGTGCTCGATCGCCATCAGGCGCATCTCCAAGAGGTTGGAGCCCCGGGTGGCGATCCAGGTCACGTCCCCGTCCAATCCGGCCGGGGCGGCCTCCCCCGAGCCGCAGATCACGACCGCGTCAGCACCCGATGCCCGGAGCTGGGGCGTGAGCGCAGCCAGCACCGGCTCGAGCGGCCGGGCTCCGTCGCGCGTGGCGAGGACCACCGTCAGCGGCGTGACCACACCCGGGGCGCGCACCGCATTCGGGCTCGGAGCCCCTTCGAGACCGCACACAGCGGGCAACCTAGCGACTGCGGAGCCGCTCGCGTAGGAAGGTGCCGGCCAACCCCCGAGAACTGACACGAGCCGTCGTCGCCGCGGCGACGCTCAGGGCGCGTCGCCCTTCCGCCGCTCGCGCTCGCCCATCATCCGCTGCCAGTCCGCGTCGACGAGCGGCCCCTCGGCGCTGTGGGCGCCGTGCGCGTTCCCCGACACGATGTCGAGCATCCGGCCGAAGTCGACGAGGATGAACACGCCCTCCGCCTCGGCCGTGAGCTCGCCCTCGTGGTAGAGCCCGCCCCAGGCGTAGACCTTGCGACCCTCCTGCCCGGTGTGGCGCGCCGCCAGCTCGAGCGGTGCCAGCAACGGCGTCGGGCGCCGGTAGCGGACGGTCAGCGTCCCGGTCATCGCACCGTTCCCCGCCAGGATGTTGGACAGCCCGAGCAGCTCGTCGAAGAGCTCCGCGATCACGCCCCCGTGCACGCACGTCGGCGGGCCCTCGAAGGGGTAGTCGAACGTCACGCGCCCGCGGATCTCGCGCCGGCCGCCCTCTCCCTCCACCGCCCACACCTCGACCGGCGGCGAGATGGGATTGGCGAACCCGATCATCGGGCTCGTCGGGAAGTGGTCCTGGGGGTGGACCCCGGGGAACCCGGCCTGGCCCGGTGTCTTGCGCTTCCGCTTCGAGGCCGCCGCGGCCTCCTCGAGCTGCTCCGCCACCTCCGCCAGCCGCGCCCCCGCCGCGCCGAGATCCTCGTCCTCGAGCGGCTGGCCGATCGTCACCGCCCCGATGCGACGCAGCGCCGCAGCCACACGGTTGATGGGCAGGTCGGCCGCCGCGGACGTCGGTTCGCCGTCGACGCCCGGGTGTCCGCCCCCCGGGCCCGGGTCGAGGTTCTGGCCCCCGGCGAAGGCGCGCCGCGCGGAGCCGGCCTGCTCGTCGCTCACGTGCGCGTGTAGTTAGGCGGGCGCTTCTCGGCGAACGCCTTCTGGCCCTCCGCCGCGTCCTTCGAGGAGAAGACCGGCCAGCCGATCTCGAGCTCGCGCGCCAGGCCGTCGACCTCGGACATGCCCTCGGTCTCCCGCACGCTCTGCACGATCGCCTCCACGGCGAGCGGCCCGTTCGCGTTGATCACCGCGGCGATCTCCAGCGCCTTTTCCAGCGCCTTGCCTTCGGGCACCAGGTGCCCGATGAGCCCGATGCGCAGTGCCTCCTCCGCCGGCACCTCACGCGCCGTCAGCAGCAGGTCCATGGCCACGGTGTAGGGGATCTGGCGGCGCAGCCGCACCGTCGAGCCTCCGAGCGGGAACAGCCCGCGCTTGGCCTCGAAGACGCCGAACACGGCGCTCGAGCCGGCGACGCGTATGTGGGTCGCCTGCAAGATCTCCGTCCCACCCGCCACGGCCCACCCCTCGACCGCCGCGATCAGCGGTTTCTTCACGTCGTAGTGGCGCAGCAGGGCCTTCCAGTGCAGGTCGGGGTCCTCCTCCATGCGGGCGCGGTACTTCTCGGCGTCGCTGCCGCCCATCGCCTTGAGGTCCATGCCGGCGCAGAACGTGCCGCCCGCCCCCGTGAGGATGGCGGAGCGGATGTCGTCGTTGCCGTCGATCTCCTCCCA
>DATAYX010000399.1:0-4132 GCA_036272355.1 Acidimicrobiales bacterium | reverse complement strand
GGGGAGGTCTCGCGGCTGGGGGGTGGCGACGCCGGCAAGGCCGTGCAGGCCATGATCGAGCACACCGTCACCGAGATGTACCGCGAGGACGACGAGAACCGCTTCCTCGAGGTCACCTACCAGAACGGCGACAAGGAGATCCTCTACTACCGGGACTTCGCGTCCGGGGCGATGATCGAGAACATCGTGCGGCGGGCCAAGAAGCTCGCCATCAAGCGCGAGATCGCGGGGGAGACCGGCGGGATCCGCACCTCGGACATGGTCGAGTCCATCCGCCAGGAGTACAAGGAGAACGAGGACCTGCCCAACACCACCAATCCCGACGACTGGGCGCGGATATCGGGCAAGAAGGGTGAGCGCATCGTGTATGTCCGCACCCTGCTCACCGAGGACCGCGAGGTGCAGGGTGGCCGTTCCATCGAGCGGGTGGGCACCGGTCAGTACCTCTAGGGACGTTTCGGCGCCTCTGGACATCTCGGCACCTGTCGACCCCTGGCTTGCTGTTGTCGTCCTCGGGGACTGTGCATACGTCACGTAACGCCGACTACGGGGTACGTAGGGGTTAGGGTCGCGCCGTGGCCACGATCAAGGTCTGCGGCATCGAGACGGAGTACGGGATCCATTCGCCCGGCCCCGAGCAGAACCCCATCGCAGCGTCCTCGGTGCTGGTGAATGCTTATGCGGCCGACGTCGAGCACCAGATCGGCTGGGACTTCGAGGACGAGACGCCGGGCAACGACGCCCGGGGGTTCGCGCGTGAAGGGTCATTGGCACCCATGGTCGAGACGCATCTGGCCAACACCGTCCTGACGAACGGAGCCCGTTTCTACGTCGACCACGCGCACCCCGAATACTCGTCGCCCGAGTGCCTCACGCCGCTGGAGTGCCTGCTCTACGACAAGGCGGGGGAGGAGATCCTGCGGCGCTCGATGGTCGCGGCGGCGCTACGGATACCCGACCAGCCGGCGCCCGTCGTGCACAAGAACAACTCGGACGGCAAGGGCAACTCCTACGGCTGCCACGAGAACTACATGATGGACCGGGCGGTGCCGTTCGCGAAGGTGATCGACGGCGTGGTGCCGCACTTCGTGTCGCGGACGCTGTACACGGGCTCGGGGAAGGTCGGTGTGGAGACGCCGGCTCTCGACGTGGAGACGGTCGAGTACCAGATCAGCCAGCGGGCCGAGTTCTTCGAAGAGATCGTCGGGCTGGAGACGACGCTGAAGCGCCCGATCGTGAACACCCGGGACGAGCCGCACGCGGACCCCAAGCGTTTCCGGCGGCTGCACGTGATCGTCGGGGACGCGAATTTGTCGGAGATCGCGACGTTCCTAAAGGTGGGCACGACCGCCATCGTCCTCTCCATGGTGGAGGACGACGCCGGCCCGACCCGGGACCTGTCCCTGTCGGACCCCGTGCGGGCGTTGCACCAGGTGTCGGCGG
Organism: Acidimicrobiales bacterium; assembly: GCA_036272355.1. GTDB lineage: Bacteria > Actinomycetota > Acidimicrobiia > Acidimicrobiales > RAAP-2 > Bog-473. Next base: position 2,689 of record DATAYX010000399.1, on the reverse strand, counting down.
ACCTGACGCTGTCGCGTCCGCTGGCGCTGACGGACGGATCGACGGCGACGGCGTTGGAGCTCCAATGGGAGCTGTTCGGCGCGGCCCGCAAGTACGCCGAGGAATACGGGCTCACGTCTCTCGGTGACGACGGCACGGTCGGCGCCTCGGTCATGGAGCACTGGGAGACGGTCTTGGAGGGGCTCGAATCGGACCCCTCGGGCTTGGCCGACTCCGTCGACTGGGTGGCCAAGCGAGAGCTCCTGCTGGCCTACATGGACCGCCACTCGTGCGACTGGAAGGACCCGCGAGTGGCCGCACTGGCATTGCAATATCACGATCTGCGGCCCGAGAAGTCCGTGTTCCGTCGCCTGGACATGCAGACGCTGGTTGACCCGGCCGACGTGGCGAACGCCGTGTCGGAGCCCCCGCTCGGGACGCGGGCGTGGTTCCGGGGCAAGTGCCTGGCCCGCTGGCCGGACGCCGTCGTGACCGCCAACTGGGATTCTCTGGTCTTCGACATCGGCACCGACCCGTTGCGGCGCGTCCCTATGATGGACCCGCTAAAGGGAACAGCCGAGCACACGGGCGAGCTTCTGGCCATGAGCACAGGGCCGGCCGACTTGCTCCATAGGCTCAACTCCTAGCCGGACAAGGTCGAAGGTCGAAGGTCGAGAGTCGAGAGAAGTCGAGATTCCAAGAGGGATTGAAGATGGCAGAGCAGGAACAGAAACGGAAGGGGTCCGGGTCCCGGACCACCGAGGTCGACACCGAGGTAGAAGAGGCCGCCCCGGCCACCTCGGAACGGGGCGAAAAGATCAAGGCGGAGCTCGACGACCTGCTCGACGAGATCGACGAGGTGCTCGAGGACAACGCGGAGGAGTTCGTCCGCAACTACGTGCAAAAGGGCGGGCAGTAGGCCCCGGTGGCCCTCCCACTCTTTCCCCCGGAGCGCGATCCGGGTCCTGACTTCGTCGGCCTCCTGCGTTTGACGGCGGAGCGGCCCACGGGTGCTGACAGCCTGGCGGGGGTGGTGCGCGCTTCGGGGGGTGCCGGTATGGCAGTTGCCGGGGTCGCCGGCGCGGGCGACTTTGCCTCGCACGTGCCGCACGGCACAACCGTGGTGGCAATGCGGACCGCCGACGGCGTCATCATGGCGGGCGACCGGCGCGCCACGGCCGGCAACTTCATCGCCCACCACGCCATGGAGAAAGTCTTCCCGGCGGACCGGCACTCGGCCGTTGCCATCGCGGGCTCGGCCGGCATGGCCATGGAGATGGTCCGTCTCTTCCAGGTCCAGCTCGAGCATTACGAAAAGGTCGAGGGGGCGACACTGTCGCTGGAGGGAAAGGCGAACCAGCTGGCCCAGATGGTGCGCTCCCAGCTGCCGATGGCGATGCAGGGCCTGGCCGTGGTGCCGCTCTTCGCCGGTTACGACACGGCGCGGGGCATCGGCCGCATCTTCAACTACGACGTCACCGGCGGCCGCTACGAAGACATCGACTTCCAGGCGACGGGCTCGGGCGGGCGCGACGCCCGCAACACGGTGAAGCTGGGTTGGCGCGCCGACCTGCCGCTGGAGGAGGGCCTGAACCTGGCCATCCGCGCCCTGTGGGACGCGGCGGACGAGGACTCGGCCACCGGCGGCCCCGACCCCATCCGGGGCATCTACCCGATCGTGGCGATCGTCGATGCGACGGGCTATCGCGAGGTGCCCGAGGCGGACGTGGCCGGGCGCTTCGGAGCGCTCACGACCCGGTTGCAGTCGGAGCGTGCGCGATGAGCATGCCGTTCTACGTGGCCCCCGAACAGGTCATGAAGGACCGGGCGGAATACGCCCAGAAGGGCATCGCCCGGGGCCGTTCGCTCGTGGCGACGACGTACGATCTCGGGATCGCCATGGTGGCCGAGAACCCCTCCCGGTCGTTGCACAAGATCAGCGAGATCTACGACCGCATCGCCTTCGGCGGCGTCGGCAAGTACAACGAGTACGACAACTTGCGGGTGGCCGGCATCCGCCACGCCGACACCAAGGGCTATGCGTTCTCCCGAGAGGACGTGGACGCCCGGTCGCTGGCCAACCTCTACGCGCAATACCTGGGCAACGTGTTCACCCACGAGATGAAGCCGCTCGAGGTCGAGATCCTGGTCGCCGAGCTCAGCGACACGGAGAACCAGCTGTACCACATCGCCTACGAGGGCACGATCACCGATCAGGACCATTTCGCGGTGCTGGGCGGCGACGCCGAGACGATCACCGAGCGGGTGGCGGCCGCCTGGCAGGAAGGCTGGGACCTGAGCGAGGCGATCAAGGCGGCGACCGCCGCGCTGTCGGGCCCCGACCGCACGCTGGGCGCCGTCGACCTGGAGGTCGCCACGCTGAGCCGGGGCAACGGGCGGCGAACCTTCCGGCGCATCGACGACGAGGAGATGGCTCGGCTGCTGGCATAGCCAGGGGTACGGTTGACCCGGTGGAACGGCGCATCTTCGGAGTCGAGAACGAGTACGGGGTGACCTTCACCCTGCGCGGGCAGCGCCGCCTGAGCCCCGACGAGGTGGCGCGCTACCTGTTCCGGCGTGTCGTGTCCTGGGGCCGCTCGTCCAACGTGTTCCTGGAGAACGGCGCGCGTCTGTACCTCGACGTCGGGAGCCACCCCGAGTACGCGACGCCCGAGTGCGACAAGATCAGCGACGTCGTCATACACGACAA
>DATAYX010000398.1:0-1965 GCA_036272355.1 Acidimicrobiales bacterium | reverse complement strand
CTGCAGGCGGGCCCACAGCGCCGGCGAGGGGTGGAGGAGGAAGAGGTGCACCTCGCGCCCCTTGGCGATCGCGTCGAGGACGTCGAGGTAGCTCGCCGCCAGGCGGGTGAGCCCGAACAGCGACAGCCGCGGCGGCAGCCCGAGCAGCTCGGGCTCCGTGCGCAGCCGCTGGCAGGCCTCGACCAGGCGCTCCGCCGGCCCCGGTTCGCCGATCCGTTCCCGCAGGAGCCGCCACAGGTCGACCTGCCAGGTCGCCTCGCCGAGCTGGGGTGATCCGGCGGCCCAGCGCTGCACCATGTCGGGGCGGTGGACCGCGTAGCGGTCGAAGAGGTCGGCCACGTGACGGATGCTCGAGAACCGCTTCGAGCCCTCGACCGTTTCGGAGTTCTCGATGTGCTTGGCCAGCGGCGCGAGCCACGGGTCGGCGAAGTGTTCCTCGACGACCTCCATCAGCGGCCAGACCGCGCGTTCGGGCAACCAGGGATCCGCCTTGGGGTCGACGCCGGATGCCTGCGCCAGCGCGCCGGAGATCAGGCTGCCGGGAAACGGGAATTCGACGTTGGCGCACACCCCGTCGTGCGCGCCCGGGCTCGTCCCGAGATGGCCCGACAGGCGCTGCGAGAGCCAGCGCTCGATGCCCTGTGTCGGCACCGACACCACCTCCGCCAGCATGGGGTCGGCCAGTGGGACCGCTACCAGCTCGGCCAGCTGCGCGACGAGGTCGTCGGCGCGGTCGGAGCGGTGGACCTGGAGCACCCGAGCAGAGTACGTCGCCGATGTTCGCTTCCGGCGTGCCTTCGGTCCGGCCGGTTGTCCCGCCGTTTCCCTGCCGTTTCGCCTGCGGTCCGCCCGTTCCGCGCTCGCATGAGTCGCGCCGGGCGCCGGCGGCGGGGTCAGCCCGGCAGGCGCCTCGGCGCGTTGCCCGCGCCGTCGGACAACGGGAGGATGTTCTGCTGCAGCACCTCACCCAGGACCTCTCCGGCCTCGCCGCCGTCGGCCTCGTCGTCGTCGGGCTCGACCGCCTGCAGGTGGCGTGGCGCCGTCTCGATCGACGAGAGCTCCGCGATGTCGGCCCGCTCGCTGCCGACGACGCCCAGGGAGGGGAACTTGCGGGCGGTCACGAGGACGCGCGATTCGAGCGAGCCGACCGCCCGGTTGTAGGCGTCGACACTCGACGACAGGCTCTTCTGCAATGCCTGCATGTGTCCCGTCCAGGTCCGCAGCCGCTCGTAGAGCTCGGCCCCGAGGTCCTTGACCTCGCGTGCGTTCTCGGCCAGCGTCTCCTGCTGCCACGACAGGGCGATCGTGCGCAGCGCGGCCACCAGCGTGTTGGGTGTCGCGAGGATGACCCGCTTGCCCAGCGCGTAGTCCTGCAGCGCGGGGTCGGTGTCGAGGGCCGCCGCCAGCAGGGACTCGCCGGGGATGAAGGCGACGACGAACTCGGGCGAGCACTCGAATTGCTTCCAGTACTCCTTCTTGGCCAGGTGCTCGACGTGGGTGCGCAATTGCTTCGCGTGCTTCACCAGGAAACCGCGTCGGGCGTCGTCGTCGTCCGCCTCGGTGTATTGGAGGAACGCGTCGAGCGGGACCTTGGAGTCGATGACGACCTGGCCGCCGCCCGGCAGGTGCACGACCATGTCCGGCCGGATTGAGCCGTCCTCGCCTGCCACCGTCTTCTGCTCCTCGAAGTCGCAGTGCTCGAGCATCCCGGCCGCCTCGACGGTCCTGCGTAGCGTCATCTCGCCCCAGCGGCCCCGCGTGTGCGGCGACCGCAACGCCGTGACCAGGTTCCGGGTCTCCTTCTCCAGCCGCTCGTGGCCCTGGTGCAGCGCGGCGACGCGCTCGCTCAACGTGGCGTACGCACCCTGGCGTTCGGCCTCCATCTGCGCGATGCCCCGCTCATAGCGGGTGAGGGTCTCGCTCAGTGGGTTCAGCAGCTCCTCGATGGCCTGCTGCCGCTGTGTC
>DATAYX010000397.1:0-2260 GCA_036272355.1 Acidimicrobiales bacterium | reverse complement strand
AGGAAACGTTCTTTCTGCGCGTCCGTCCCGTACTCGAGCATTGTCGGGGCGAGCAGGAAGATGCCGTTCTGGCTCACGCGCTTGGGGGCGCGGGCTGCGTAGTACTCCTCCTCGAATATCAGCCACTCGAAGATGCCGAGGTCGCGGCCGCCGTACTGCGTCGGCCAGCTGACGACGGACCAGCGGTCGTCGTACATCGTGCGTTCCCAGTGGCGGTGGGCTTCGAATCCCTTTTGTGTATCGAAGCTCGGGAGAGGGTCGGGGGGTACGTGTTCGTTCAACCAGGTGCGCGCCTCGGCCCGGAACTCTTCGTGCTCGGGGCTGAACGTGAGGTCCATGGGGCTAGGGAATCTTCCACAGGGGCTGGCGATGGCGCCAGCGGTTCAGCTGTTGGGGGAGGGGGCGGCGGTGCTGGTGGTGGTGCCGCTCGTGTTGTTGGCGCTGGTAGGTGACTCTCCGCCGGGGAGGCTGCCGACCGTCGAGCTGTCGGCGATGGGCTGGTGGAAGACAAGTGTTCGTATGAAGAAGTCGGCGACCGCCCGGGTGATGTCTGCCTCGGTGGGCTGCTCGCCGGGGTTGTCGAACTCGTGCCCGCCGTCCTTGACGATCATGAGCTGGTGAGCGACGCCGTTCGCCCCGAGGTCCCATGACAGCTCGTTCGATTGCTGGGGGTAGACGATCTCGTCGTCGGTCGAGTGCATGATCAGGAACGGTGGGTCGCCCGGAGCGACATAGGTGACGGGGCTGTCGGCCCGCAGGTACGTGCTCAACCTCTTCATCTTGTGCGGGACCGGGCCGAGAAGATTGACGAAGGTCAGGGTCACGGCGAGGCTGTCGCCCTGGTTGCCCATCGTGAGCAGGTCGCTCGGGCCGGCCATGTCGACGACGGCCTGGACCTTGCTCGACTCGTCGGGGTAGGCGCCGATATCCCATTTTGCGCGGGGGCCCGCGGTACCGAGGAGCGCCACCAGGTGGCCGCCCGCGCTCTGGCCCCACGCCCCGATTTGGTTCGGGTCGATGTTCAGCTGGGCGGCGTTGGCGCGTAGATAGCGGATCGCGCACTTGACGTCGACGATCTGGTCGGGCCACTTGGCCTTTGGGCCGAGCCGGTAGTTCACGCTGACGACGACCAGGCCCTGTGCGGCCAAGTCGGGGCCGATCTTGTCGATCAGGAAGCCGCCTGAGTCGTAGTTGCCCGAGACCCACGACCCCCCATGGACGTAGACCGCGGCGGGTGCGGGGCCGTGGAGGGATTTCGGCTCCGTAATACGAGCCCGCTGGTGGTTGCAGTAGGTCACCGTGGCGTGTTGGCCGGCACGGAGCTTCGGAGCGGGTGCGGGTCCGGACGGGGTGGCCTTGGGGGTCGTCGGGCTGGCGCTGGTCGAGCAGCTCGTGAGGAGGGTGAGGGCGAGCGCGCAGACGGAGAGGAGTGCAAAGGGTCTGCGCATGGCTCTCAATGTTGGCCGAACCGGGGATGGATCGGGCTCCACCCCTCGTCTGGCACCAAATCTGATTCGGCGTCAGAATTGGCCCCATGCCCACCGCCGTGATCGTCGACGCCGTACGCACCCCCATCGGCCGGCGGGGCGGACGGCTGTCCGGGTGGCACGCCACCGACCTGGCCGCCCAGCCGCTTGCCGCCCTCCTGAAGCGCAATGACCTGGACCCTTCCTTGGTCGAGGACGTGGTTATGGGGTGCACCATGACGGTGGGCGAACAGGCTATGAACATCGCCCGCAATGCGGCGTTGGCGGCGGGGTTCCCCGATTCCGTCCCCGGCACCACAGTCGACCGTCAGTGCGGATCGGCCCAGCAGGCCATCCACTTCGCCGCCCAGGCCGTCATGGCCGGGGCGATGGACGTCGCCATCGGCGCCGGCGTGGAGTCGATGAGCCGGGTGCCCATCGGTTCGACGACCGAGCCAGGACCGGGTGAGGCCTACGGCCCGTTGTACCTGGAGCGTTTCGAGCTCATCCATCAGGGAGAGTGCGCCGAGGAGATCGCGCGTCGTTGGAAGGTGTCGCGCGAGGAAATGGACGCGCTGGCGCTGCAGTCGCACCAACGAGCGGCGTTGGCGACGGACGAGGGCCGATTCGCCAACGAGATCGTGCCGCTCGAAGCGAGAGTGCATCCCGACGTTCCGGGTGCCGCCGACGTGAGTGGACTGCTTTCGTCCGACGAGGGTGTGCGGCGGGACACTTCGCTCGAGAAGCTGGCCGCGCTGAAGGGCGCGTTTTCCGAGACGGGAACGGTCACGGCG
>DATAYX010000396.1:0-4676 GCA_036272355.1 Acidimicrobiales bacterium | reverse complement strand
ACCCGGGCCCGGCTGCGGGGAGCCTTCGTCAAGCGGGCCAAGGAGCGACGGCGGGACTTCACCGTCGACTGGGTCCACCTCAAGCTGAACGACCAGGCCCAGCGCACCGTCCTGCTCAAGGATCCGTTCAAATCGCACGACGAACGGGTGGAGCGGCTCATCCAGTCGCTCTGAGGTCCCGCCTCCCCGGAGCGGGGTACCGGGCGCTCCGGCGCCTGGACCTGGGCCCTGGCCCTTGGGGCTGGTGGGAGGCACCGTAGAGTGAGGGGACATGTTCAACCTCGACCCAGGCAAGCTGATCGTGATCGCCGTGGTCGCGATCATCCTGCTCGGGCCCGACAAGCTGCCCCAGTTCGCCCGCCAGGTCGGGGGCGCCTGGCGGACCTTCAACGACTTCCGCCACCGCATGGAGTCGGAGGTGCGCTCCTCCATGCCCGACCTGCCGCCGACCTCCGAGATCGCCCGCCTGGCCCGGTCGCCGGCGGCGTTGCTGACCCACCTCTCGAACCTGCCTTCCGAGGGCGACGAGGCCGCCGACGGGTCGGATCCATCCCCTGCCGGTGCTACCGCGAACGGGGCGGGGGAGGGGGCGACGGACGTCGGTGCGGGAGCGGGCGTGGGTGCGGGAGGCGCCGTGAGCGAGGCGGACGCCGGCGCGACCGACGGAACTGACGGAACTGACAGAACTGACGGCATCGTCGGCGTGGTGCCGGACGGCGGGAGCGCGGAGAGCCCGGTGCCGTCGACGAACGGCAGGCCCGCCGTGGCACCCCAGCCGGCCGACGTCGCGGTGCCGGTTGACCCCACCCTGAACTGACGCCGCCATGGTGACCCTCCCCTTCACGGCCAAGAAGAAGAACAAGCCGTCGCCGGACAACATGACGCTCGGGGAGCACCTGGGCGAGCTCCGCCGGCGCGTGATCATCGCCGTCGTCGCCTACCTCGTGGCCGCCACGGTCTGCGTGTTCCTCTACCAGCCGATCCTGGACTTCCTGCTGCGGCCCTTGTGCACCGTCGTCGCGACGTCGGGCCCGCACCACTCCTACATCGTGAAGTCGGGCAACACATGCAACCTCTTCGTGACGTCGCCGCTCGACGGGTTGTCCTTGCGCGTGAAGATCGCTCTGTTCGGAGGGCTGGTCCTGGCGTCACCGGTGATCCTCTTCCAACTCTGGCGCTTCGTGACTCCGGGGCTCAGGGCGGCCGAGCGCCGCTACGCCATTCCGTTCGTGCTCAGCTCGTTCACACTCTTCCTCGCCGGTGCGGCCACGGCCTACATCGTCCTGCCCCACGCCCTGGGCTGGCTGCATTCGGTCGGCGGCCCCAACCTCCAGGCGATCTACGACCCCATCCCGTACCTGGGGCTCATCCTGTTGATGATGACGATCTTCGGCTTGACCTTCGAGTTCCCGGTCATCCTCGTCTCGCTGGAGCTGGCCCACGTCGTCACGCCGGCACAGCTCCTCAAATGGTGGCGCTGGGCGGTCATCATCATCGTGGTCGTCGCGGCGGTGTTCACGCCGAGCTCCGACCCCTTCTCCATGTTCGCCCTCGCCATCCCCCTGGTGTCCTTCTACTTCATCTCCATCGCCCTCGGGAAGCTGCTCGGCCGTTGACGGCTTTCCCGTGGCCCGTCCAGGAGACGGCCGGGGCGTCGGAGTTCGAGGCCGGGCTGCCGTTCGCGCTCGACGACTTCCAGCGCGAGGCCTTCGCCGCCCTCGACGCGGGCCATTCGGTGCTCGTTTCGGCGCCGACGGGCTCGGGGAAGACCCTCGTGGCGGCGTACGCGGTGCACCGAGCGCTCGCCGCCCGCGGCAAGGCGTTCTACACCACGCCGCTCAAGGCGCTCTCCAATCAGAAGTACGGCGAACTGGTGGCGGCGTACGGCGAGGACCACGTGGGACTGCTCACGGGGGACACGACCGTCAGGCCGCGGGCGCCGGTTGTCGTGATGACCACCGAAGTCCTGCGCAATATGCTCCTCGCCGGCTCCGACCTCCTGGAAGGCCTGCACACCGTCGTCCTCGACGAGGTCCACTTCATCCAGGACCCTTACCGGGGCGGCGTGTGGGAGGAAGTCCTGGTCATGTCGCCCCCGGAGATCCGCTTCGTGTGTCTCTCCGCCACGGTCAACAACGCGGGCGAGTTGGGCGGGTGGTTGCGCTCGGTGCGGGGCGACACCGCCGTGATCGTGGAGCGGGAACGGCCGATCGTGTTGCGTCACCACTTCGCCGTACACCGGCGCGAGGACGCAGAGCACCTGATGCTCCCGTTGCTGCTCGACAACGGCCAACCCGGCGGTGAGGGGTTGCGCATCGACCAAGCGGTGCGGCGGGCTTTGCAGGGTGGACGCGGCGCCCACTGGCAACCCCGCGGGCGCGGGCCACGCCTGCCGTATCGCCCGCCGCTGCGCACTGAGATGGTCGAGGAGCTCCGCCGGTTCGACATGCTCCCAGCCATCGTGTTCATCTTCAGCCGGGCCGCCTGCGACGATGCCGTGCGCCAAGTCATGCGCGACGGCATCCGGCTCACGGATGCCCACGAACGCAAGGCGATCCGCCAGATCGCCGAGCGCCGGGTCGAGCCGCTCGGCGACGACGACCTACGGGTGTTGGGTTACGACGAATGGCTCGAAGGGTTGGAACGCGGGCTCGCCGCCCACCATGCCGGCTTGGTGCCGGTCTTCCGGGAGACGGTCGAGGAGTGCTTCGAGGCCGGGCTGCTGAAGGTGGTCTTCGCCACCGAGACCCTGTCGCTCGGCATCAACATGCCGGCGCGCTCGGTCGTGATCGAACGCTTCAGCAAGTACGGGGCCGCGGGGCGCGCGACCCTCACGTCCGGCGAGTACCTGCAACTGACCGGCCGCGCCGGACGACGCGGGCTCGACGAAGAGGGGCATGCGGTGGTGAGCTGGTCCAACGAGACCACCTTCGCAGAGGTGGCCCGGGTCGCCGTCGCCTCGCCGCCCGACCTGCGCTCGGCGTTCCGTCCCACCTACAACCTGGCCGTCAACCTGGTCGCGCGCTTCGACCGCGAGACGGCCCACGTCGTGCTCCACCGGTCGTTCGCCCAGTGGCAGGCCCGTTCGCCGGACCTCCTGACCCGCCAGCTGGACCACAGGCTCGGCGTCCTGGAAAAGATGGGGTATGTCGAGGGCTGGGCGCTGACACCTGCGGGCCGGCAGCTGTCGCGGATCTACCACGAGTCCGACCTGCTCATTGCCGAGGCGCTGCGCGAGGAGCTCCTGGTGGAAGCCGAGCCTTCGGTCCTGGCAGGGGTGCTCTCCTGCGTCGTCTTCGAGCCCCGCCGGGCGCGACGTACGCCGGGCCATCCGCACCACGGCCACCGCAGGGGGAAGAAACGCCCGCTCCAGGACCGGCTCGGCGACAAGCGGACGGCCGACCTCGGCCGCCGCGGGGCGTCGCTCGCGGAGCTGGCCGAGCGGATCCGCGCCACCGAGGAGGCCCAGGGCGTGCCGCGCACGCGCCAGCCGGCGCCCGGCCTCGCCACCGCGGTCGCGTCGTGGGCACGCGGCGCATCGCTCGAGGTGGCCATCGAGGTGGCGGCCCGCGACGTGGGTGAGCTCGCCGCGGGCGACTTCGTGCGCACCATGAAGTCCGTGGCGGACCTCGCCCAGCAGGTCTCCCACACTGCAGCCGATCCCGCGGTGGCCGCAGCTGCCCGGGAGGCCGTGCAGCTGCTGCTCCGGGGCGTCGTGGCGGCCGGGCTGCCGGGCGCCTAGCGCTCCACCCGGGTTCGTCCGGCCCGTGCCGAGCGGGGCTCCCGCCTCGCTTATCGGGGCGACGGCAGCGCGGCCCGCCATCCGCCACCGTCGAGTCACCCTCGTTCTAGGGTTAGTCGGGCAATGTTCCCCTACTCCGAAGAGCGCTTCACCGCGGAAGAGGAGACGGTCCTCCGCCGGTATTTCACCAACCTCGATCTGCCGGTGTTCGCCCTGGTGAACCTGCCCGAAGTGGTCAAGGGCGCCCTTTTCGCGCGGTACTCGCGCTCGCCCAAGAACCTGCGCCGACTCTTCCTCGACGAGTTCGTCGGCGACCTCGACGTATCGGGTGACGCGTCGGTCGACGCCACCGTCGGACTGGAGCGCGCGGAGCAGCTCTACGAGCGCGTCTTCGTGGAGTACGGCGACGATTCCGTCGCCCAACTCGGCGGCGTCCACCTGGCGTGCGAGCAGGCGTCCAACGTGTTGTCCAAGGTGCTCGAGTGGGGCCGCCTCATGGCGTACCTCGAGCAATCGACGCGCTACATCGCGTACAACCAGCGCCTCGACAACGGCCAGTACCGCTACTACCGGCCCCCCGAGATCCTCGAGTCCCCGCACGGCGCGCGCTTCGTCGGGGAGATGGACCGGGTGTTCGACACGTACGGCGAGCTGTTGCCGGTGATGCAGACATGGGTCGCCGAAAAGTTTCCGCAACAGGCGGGTGACAGCGACTTCGTCTACCGGCAGGCGACGCGGGCGAAATCGCTCGACGCGCTGCGCGGGCTCCTTCCGGCATCGTCCTTGTCGAACATCGGCATCTACGGGACGGGCCAGGCCTACGCACAGTTGCTGTTGCGGATGCGCGCACACTCGCTGCCCGAGGCGCGCTCGTACGCGGAGCTCATGCTGACCGAATTGCGCAAGGTGATCCCGTCCTTCTTGCAACGTGTCG